>CAOMFZ010000089.1 GCA_948482415.1 uncultured Mailhella sp. | reverse complement strand
CAACCCGTGTTCCAGGACGTCCTAATCCCATAGGGTTAAGCATAGTACGGCTGTTGTCACGGCAAGATAATATTTTAATGATTGAAGGAGCAGATGTATTAAATGAAACTCCGCTTTTAGATATTAAACCATATTCTCATCGTATTGACTGTATACAAAATACATGTGACGGCTGGCAAGGCGAGGTTTCTGATAAACAGGCTTTTCTGCTGGGAAGTCGGCAAAAATAAACAGTATTGCATGAGGCAAAAAAGAGGTGTATTATGGATTTATTCAGTATACTATTTTGGTATTGTTATTAAGATATAAAAAACTTGCAGTTAAAAATAGAAATTTTCCTGTGGAGCATTTACTTCCTCACTGATTTGTTTCAGCAAATCAAGGTTAAAAATCTCAACATGGTTTTTGGTAAATGCTCCTAAAATATGTTCTTTTCGCAAATCCTGGACTACGCGGGCAACACTTGTTTGGTGCAGACCAAGCATTGCGCCAATTTCAGATTGGGTAATTCCGGGATTAAAAACTGCTTTTCCATGTTCATTGGCAAGGGCAAGAATAGCTTGGCAAACTTTGCTTTTGGCAGAGGAATATGCCAAATCAGAGAAATAGGAATAGCTGATAGATTCTTTTAATGCAAGCATTTCAATAAAATTGATATATAAATCCGGATATTTTTCTATAAAATCAAGGGATTGTACTGTTTTTACCGGAATTTGGCGAATTGTACATTCTGTATTGGTTGTGTACTGAAATTTCATAGGATTGTCAAAAATGGCCAATTCATTGAAAATACAGCCCTGCTGCTGAAAAATAAATATCCATTCAGTCCCGGAAATACTGGTAAATGAGGTATGGATAATGCCTTTTTCCAAAAAAAAGAGAAATTGTTCTGTTCCTTTGATAATGCTGTTCTTTTTATAAACAATTTGTTTGAAATTGGGCAATAAGAAATCCCACTTATTATTAACATTGGTCAGTCGTAAAAAAAGGTGAGCAAAACTTGTAGGATACATGGTTTGTTATAAAGTGATTTGGTTTGTAGCAATAAGGTTGAATTGATTCATATCGAGAATTTCAATATCTTGTTGGGACAGTTTTCCAATTATTCCCGCTTCGCGAAGTTTTTTCAAATTATTGCAGGCAGTAATTGGGTGCATTCCGCTCAGGTCGGCTAAATCTTTTTGGGTAATAAGTTTTACACGGTTAGACGGGCTTTCATAATTTTCACGGGAAATTGTTAAAATTGTTTGGCATAGCTGCGGTAAACTTGAATAAAAACAATTATAGTGTGAGCGGACAATATGAAAATTCATGCAGCAGGCGATAGCTTTGGAAAGTCCTTGAATTAATAAGGCATGTTCTCTGATAAAATCTAAATCCCAAAAAAAGTAAGAATCATATATTCTTAAGTCAGCTTTTGTATCGGTAACAATTTTAGAAAAGCGGTTTGCTCCTGTTATTGTTCCCCCCACATTCGCTAAAGAATTTTCACCGATAATAAGTGTAAAAATTTCATTTTTTTTATTTGTTTTGCAGTATAGTTTTATATAACCTTTTTTTACAAAAATCAAATCATAGTCATGGGGAATATACGGAGCTTTATAGTCAATTTCAATGTCATGACTATATTCTGTAAATTCTTTCCATTCAGGATTGAGTTGGGAGAGGTGAGGAACAAAGTATCTTTTAACCATTTGCTATGTATAAATGTATACAGTGAAAAAAGTCAAGGAAAAAATTTTTTATATTCATGCGAATTCTTAGGTTTTTACTGGACTTTAATTGGGCTATTTGGTATAGATAGTAAAAACTTTTACGGGGTGTGGATCGAATTGATCGCTGGGACTCTAAACCCCAGCAGCCGGGTGAGACTCCCGGACATCCCGCCAATTAATTATAGTTAGTTCAAAAAGGCATATGCGGTATGAGTCAAGTTACGGAACCTTCTCGGCCTGCTAAAAAAAAACGTACCTATCGGAAAAATCAAAGTCTTTTTACGCTGATTGGAAAAATGAAATTATGGCCTTCACGGAAGGGATATCTTCATGGTATTCGCTCAATGGAATATGTTGGAAATTGTGCTGTAATTTCAACACATTGCGGAAAAACTTTTACAATACGCAATTCAAGAAACTCTCGTGCAAGCAGGTGGCTGCGGAATAAAATTTATTTGGCTCCATGTAAAGCTTGTGCAATTCCAAATTGGAAATTGGAAAAATACCAGGGTACGTCATTTCAAAAGAAATCCGGAGTTGTTTTAGACAGGGAATCAAAATAATATGGCACGTTTTACAGAAGAACAAGTTCGCAGATTAAATGAATTAGGCGCGGATACGGCTCTTGCGGAGCAGGAATTTCCGGATAACCAAAGCAGAAATGTTTTTTTTCAAAAAAAAGAACAAGAATTGGTTGCAGTCCAACATCAGCGTTTAGACGAGTTGTGTGAAAATGAACGCAGACCTTTTATTCTCAGTTTAGAAGAAAAAATTGCCGCTGCATTGAGGGCTGAAGGCTTTCTTCAAGTCCATACGCCTATCATTATGGCGAAAAAACGTTTGGAAAAAATGGGCGTTTTTAAAGGCAGTATCATGGAAAAACAAGTTTTTTGGATTGATGAAAGAAGATGTCTGCGTCCGATGCTTGCTCCTAATCTTTATGAATATATGATAGAATTAGGAAGACTGCGCCCTCGTCCTATCCGTTTTTTTGAGGTCGGTCCATGTTTCAGGCGGGAAACCCAGGGACAAAAACATGCAAATGAATTTACCATGCTCAATCTTGTCGAAATGGGAATTCCAAAAGAACAAAATTTGCGTGACCAATTAATCAAATGGGGGAAAACCGTTTTAGATACTGCCGGTATTAAAGGGTGGAAATTAGCCAGTGAAGATTCTGCTGTTTATGGTGAAACGGATGATTTTGTGGATGAAAACGGTATGGAATTAGGCTCCTCTGCCATTGGACCGCATCCTTTAGATGCGGAATGGGGAGTGACAGACAATTGGGTTGGCATTGGTTTTGGTTTGGAACGGCTGACTATGTCTGCAACAAATGAAAATAATTTAGCAAAAGCAGGACGGAGTTTGTCCTATATTAATGGAATAAGGTTGCATTTATAATGGAAGAACCAATCAACAAAGCATATGCAATGCTTTCTTCATCATTAAATTTGCCGATAAAAGAGCTTTACTCTCAAGCTTGTAAGGTTCGGGATTCCTTTTGGGGAAATAAAATTTTTGTTTATGGTTTTTTATATTTAAGTACATTTTGCAAAAATAATTGTGCATTTTGCCAATATCGTTCCGGTAATAAAAACGAGGAACGGTATAGAAAAACTTTACAGGAACTGCTTGAAGCCGGGAAACGGTTGGCAGATGACGGTGTGCATTTGCTGGATTTAACATTAGGGGAAGATTTGCATTATATTGCTGAAGAAAATTTTTTTCGGTTAGAAGAAATTGTTTCTGAATTGCATACAAAAATAGGTTTGCCTATTATGGTTTCCCCCGGCGTCATTACAAAAGAGCAATTACAAAAACTGAAAAAAGCCGGAGCGTCCTGGTATGCCTGCTATCAAGAGACGCATGATCGTGAACTTTTTAAAAATTTACGTCTTAATCAGGATTTTAATATCCGAAAACAAGCAAGGCTCAATGCAAAAGAAGCGGGGCTTCTGGTGGAAGATGGATTGCTTACAGGCGTTGGCGAAGATAATGATATCTTGCTGTATTCCATTGAAGAAATGTATGGTGAGCCGTTGTCACAAGTGCGGGCAATGAGTTATGTTCCCCATGAATGCACGTTTCCTTCCACTGCCGGAGATACTTTGGAAGAAAGGCGTGAACATGAATTAAAAGCTATTGCTCTTATGCGTATCTTAATGCCAAACAGGCTTATTCCTGCCTCTTTGGATGTGGACGGATTAGAAGGTCTGACTATGCGATTAAACGCAGGAGCCAATGTGGTAACTTCGATTGTCCCTTCCGGGTGGGGCTTTGCAGGCGTTGCCTCAAAAGAACTTGATATAGATAATAATAACCGCAGTGTTAAAGCTGTCCGAAAAAAAGCAGAAGAACTGGGTTTGCAGATTGCAACAGCTGATGAATATGCAATGTGGATAAAAGAGCAGAACACTTTATAATTGAACAGGGTTTATATGAAAGTTGCTGTTGTCGGAGGCGGGCTGCAAGGAGTTGAAATTTGCATTCTTGCAAAAAAAGCAGGGTGGAAAACTATTTTATTTGATAAATCAGAAAATGCTCTTGCAAGAGATTTGGCAGATACATTTATTTGTATGGCTGTTGAAGAGTTAGCTCAGTTACCGGAAGACAATATACAAAAATTTTTACATGATGTTGCTGTTTTTATTCCAGCTTTGGAAAATGATGCTGCCCTTGACTATTTAATGAAGTTTTGTAAACAGCATGCGTTAAAACTCGCTTTTGATGAAAACGCGTATGCTGTTTCAAGCAGTAAAGTAAAAAGTCAACATTTTTTTGAGGAAAATAATACGCCTATTCCAAAGCCGGCTGGAAAGAATGAATTTCAATATCCTCTCATTGCAAAACCTTCAAGGGGAAGCGGAAGCCAAGGTGTAAAACTTTTGCATAATGAACGAGAATTATTGGAATATTTGCCCAAAGGTTTCAATAGCCCTGATTGGATACTTGAATCCTATTGCGCAGGACGGCAATTTTCCATGGAAATTTGCGGAACTCCTCAAAAATATCAAACATTTCAGCTGACAGAATTGCTTATGGATGAAGTGTTTGACTGCCGTGGAGTAATAGCTCCTGTAAAAGAACAAAAAATAGAAAGTCTTGTCCAGGCTGAAATATTAAAATTGGCAGAGCGTTTACAATTACACGGTATTATGGATATTGAAGTTGCTGCTGATGAAGACGGTATTCGTGTTTTTGAAATAGATGCCCGTTTTCCCAGTCAGACGCCATTGACAGTATATTATTCTACCGGTGTTAATTTATTGGAATATTTTGTAGCAAGTTTTCTTGCCTATACTCCGCAAGCTCTTATGAAGAAAAAAGTGCAGTATGCAAGTTATTTTCATGTGGCAAGAGAGGGAGAAAAACTTTTTTATCCCGGAGAACATTCGCTTACGCTTTTTGGACCTCTTCAGCTTATCCGGTCAGTTAATGGGGCAGAGGAAGTTTTAATTGGCGGCTCATTGGAAGAAAAAAAATGGTCTGCCGTGTTGTTTCTGACTGCTGAAAGCAAAAAAGAATTAGAAGAAAAAAAAGAAGCTGCTCTTCAACAGCTTGCACAATAAACGGATTAAAAACATGACTCGGTTAAAAACAGAAGATTTAATCTCTTCAATCGGAAATATGCATGCCTATAATGAAAAAATGATCCAAATCCTTGGCCGTGACATTTATGGCGTTGCCGCTTATGCATTGGGGCTTGAAGAAAAATTGGTTATGCAAAGGTTAAAGCAATGCTCAGTTGGTATTATCCCCATAAGCAGCGGTGAGGGGATTATTTCCGGTTTTAGCCGGTTATTATATGAAATTGCCGGTTTTTTAGGCTGCAAGGCACAAATTTTATCCCCGGATCAAGAGGGGTTTGCTGAAGCAAAAACCCGTAATTGTGAAATTATTTTGTGGTCAGACGATGATACATATTTGGCAGAAAATCTTTTACATCCTTTTCAGGCGGAAAATGGCTGGGCAACAGGGCTTGGCTATGCTTTTGCTCTTGATTTAATGGCATCGCGCTGCCAATATGAAAAAAAAGTGCTTGTATTAGGTGCAGGACCGGTAGGGCGTTCGGCTTCTTATGCGTTAAGCCATGCGGGATATATGGTTGTCTTATGTGATAAAGACTTTGAAAAAGCGCAAAATTATGCAAAAACACTGCCCCGTTGTGCTGCCGTTGATATGGAAACAATAATCGATTATTCTCCATATTACTGTTTACTTGATGCAACACCGGCAGATACGCGGTACAGTGAAAAATATCTGGCAAAAAATCCCTGTATTTCAGCTCCCTGTGTTCCCTGCCATTGGGAGGAGAAAAAGGAATACTCTGCACACTTATGGCATGACCCCCTGCAGCTCGGAACAGTAATAATGCTCGTTTCTGCGATTATGAGAAAAACAAATTAAGTTTATCCTCCTGAGGTATTTTCGCATATCTTGATGTTCTTGGGAAATTTATTTTAAAAAGTTTTTCCCCTGCATGGAAAAATCGCAAGATTTATCGGAAATTCTCTATAAATAAAAAAATAATTTTTATGAGGCATTCCCAAGATAGGCAGATTTACGGTTTGGGCATTTTATGTTTGGGCAAAAGCTGCAATTATGTTGGTCCTTGTCGGACTGGAACATGATACCGGACATTCTGTATTGCGGACTGAGCAGTAAGTTCGGCTGAATGGTGACATTGATTTGGTTTGCTGCTTCTTGTAATAGTGAATAAAATTCTTTTTGCTTTTCTTCATTCCATATTTCAAGTGAACAGGGGTTTATAGAAGCAATGTTTTTTATTTGGTATTGTTCTTTAATTTTTTCGCTGAGAAAAGTTTGACAGGTATTAATAACAGATTGACGCAGTTCGCAAACAAAGAACAGTTCTAGAAAATCAAATTGTTTTGCCCATTCCTCCAATTCTTTTCCTTCGGTTACAAGATAAATAAAAATACGGTTAAGATCCTGCAAATTGTTTTTCAGTATTTCTCCCGGAAAAGAGATATCTTCTATTTCTATGCCCTGGGCGTTTGAAATTTTTTTTAGTGTACACATTCTTACGGCAATTTTGGGCTGAGCAATTTGTTTTGCTTTGTTGGCAAGTTCTGTAAATTCATTTTCCATATCCAAAGGAATGTGTAATTTTTCTAAAATATTTCGTACAGTAAATGTTAAAGGAATTTGCGTATAAATGGTATGTTCCATGCTGTCCTCCCGTTCTATTGGTCTCTATCCTATTTTTTATATAATATCTGATTACATACTGTTAAGCCTTTATCAGCGTGAAATCCCCATACTCTGATAGACTGCGTTCATATCTGCATTTTGGCGGATAATGTCTGCAAGTTTATTAAGGGAAGTTTCAAGGGCGTACGGGGTGCAGGAAGAAACAGGATTTAAGCCTTTAAACGTACGGACATGGTTGATAAAGCGCAGGCGGAACACATCATCATCAAAAAGTCCGTGGATATAGGTTGCCCAAACATTTTTGCATGCATAGCCGTAAATGGTACCGTTTTTACTCTGAAAATAGCCTGTTACAGGATTACTTCGCGTCGGTATTTCCGTACTTTGAGCATGGTGTATCTCATAGCCATGGATAGGGCAGTCTAGAGGTGTCTGGATATCTTCCATAAGGGTTAATTGTTTTTCTTCATAAAATGTTGAATTAAGGGGCAGGAGTCCAAAGCCTTTTGTCTGCGGGCATGTTGTTTCAATGTGAAGGGGATCTGAAATTTCAGCACCAAGCATTTGCAGGCCGCCGCAAACTCCAAGAATAAATGTTGTGTTTGCTGAGGCAAGAATTTTATCAAATAAGCCGTTTCCTTTTAACGCTTCCAAATCAGCCACCACGCTTTTGGAGCCGGGCAAAATAACAAGGTCGGGCGTGCCCATATCTTCGACAGAATAAACAGGACGCACAAGACAGTGCTTTTCAAGGGCAAGCGGTTCAAAATCCGTATGGTTGGAAATTTTTCCAAGCATAATAACGGCAATATCGAGATTCCGGTTTTTATCCGCATAATCAAGCTGTTCTGTCACTTTTTGCATATTCCATAAGGCGCCGGCCATATCTTCTTCCGGCAATGCCAAATTTTTAATATAGGGAATGACACCAAGCACTTTTTTGCCGGTTGTTTTTTCAAGATATTCATGGGCAGGAGCAAGCAAACTGCTGTCTCCGCGAAAACGGTTGACAAGAAAGCCTGTAAGACGTTTTTCTTCCTGTTTGGTGAAGGTTTGCCATGTACCGAGAAAGGACGCATAAATGCCTCCTCTGTCAATATCACCCACAAGAAGCGTTGATGCACCTGCATATTCTGCCATTTTGAGATTGACAATATCATTTTCTTTGAGGTTTATTTCCGCAGGACTGCCGGCACCTTCTAAAACCATGATATCCGCTTCTTCTGCCAGTTCATCATAGGCTTTTGTAACGACTTCCCATAATTCATTTTTTTTCTTGTAATAATCACGGGCAGAGGACGTGCCGACAGGCTTGCCAAGAACAATGATTTGCGAGCCAATATCGGTTTGGGGTTTGAGTAAAACAGGGTTCATTTTGCTGTCAGGTTCAGTCTTGCATGCCTTTGCCTGCACGATTTGTGCTCTGCCCATTTCTTCGCCTTTTATGGTAACCCCGGAGTTCAGGGACATGTTTTGCGCTTTAAACGGGCGGACGGTGTAGCCGTCTTGTGTGAAAATACGACAGAACGCAGCAGTTAAAATACTTTTTCCTGCATTGGATGATGTGCCTAAAAGCATGAGGGCAGGTGTTTTCTTTTTTTGCAAAATGGGGGTACTATGTAAAATATTTTCAATAGCTTGGCAAAGTTTTGTATGCTCTTCAGGAAAACGGACTGCCGCACGATAAAAATTTTTGTCTTTCAGCCCGTTATAGTTATCGCAGTTTCGTATGGAAATATGGTGCTTGGTGAGTAAATCCTGCCAAAAATTTGGGAAGTTATTATCTAAAGAAAAAAGAATATAATTTGTCCAGGACGCATACAGTGTAATACCTTGAATTTGTGAGAGTTTTTGATATAAATCTAATTTGCGTTCATCATTTTTCCGATTTGTTTTTTGATAATCTTCTTTTACAGCTGTTTGTTCCGTAAAAAGTGTTTTAGCAATATTTTGAGCAAGGCTGTTTACATTCCATGTGGGAAGTTTCGCCTGAATTTTTTGCGCAAGTCTTTCATGGCAGGCAAGGTAGCCTAAACGTATGCCTGCCAGAGCGTAAAATTTTGTCAGAGAACGGATAACAAGAATATTTTGAGGAATGGCGGTCAGAATTTGCAGGAAACTTTTTTCGCCTGTATATTCAATAAATGCCTCATCAATCACAAAAAAACAGTCTTGTTTTTGCTTCGTTATTGTCAATA
>CAOMFZ010000088.1 GCA_948482415.1 uncultured Mailhella sp. | reverse complement strand
GACGCGGCAATGGAAGAATTTTTAGAAAATCTGTATGCCAACAGGATTTAGGGAAGGAACGAGCCGTACAGAAACGACAGCAGAAATCGATAGAAATCGATACTCCGAACGTCATTTTTATTACCACAGGAAGTGGTATGCCTCGCAGTGCGAGCGAAACGATTTCCGCGCAAATTGCAAGCGAGCACCCGACTTAGGCTGCTAAAATTTCATTTTGCAGTCACGCCGGGTACGAGAACCTTTAACATTCTGTAAGATTTCTAACTCTTCGAGTTATCTAACAGAATGTAAAAGGAGCGAGTGTCAGCAGGAGCCACCGGCAAGGCGGCGAAGCCGTTTGCGTTAGTGAGCAAAGCGAACTTTACGCAAATGGACAGCAGAGATCGCTTGACCGAGCGTCATCTTACGACAACACCGTGATAAGCGTGCGAATGGCAGAAGCGTAGAGCAGCAGGGCAAAAAGTTTTTTCAGAAGCTGTACGGGCAGGGCATGGGAAAGCCTGACACCCAGGGGGGCAAAAAGCATGCTGGTAAAGGCAATGCAAAAAAGTGCCTGAATGTGAATATAGCCAAGTGTTACGGGCGGCAAGTCAGTTACATGCCAGCCGGAGATAAGAAAGCCAATGCCGCCTGCCAGCGCCAAACTCCACGCCAGTGCGGAAGAAGTGCCGATGGCTTTGCGCAAATCGCCTGTGGTGTAACGCAGAAAAGGCACGAAAATACTACCCCCGGCAAGTCCCACAAAACTGGAAAATGCCCCGATAATAAAGGAAGTGACGCGGTAAGCGCCCTTTGAAAAATTTTTTGCTGTGTTCTTCGGGTATAAATCAAAAAACATTTGTGTGGCAACGCTGAACAGAAAAATAAGTAAAATCCAGCGCATAAAATTGGCTGAAAAAAGATTTGCCAGACTTGCGCCCAGCAGAGTGCCGAGAATAATAAACGGACTCATAATTTTTACAATATCCCACAGGACGGATTGCCTTTTGGTTTGTGCATAAGCACTGGAAAAGGACGTAAAAATAGACGCAGAAAGAGACGTTGCCACAACAACGTGCATAATATGATGCGCAGGAATTTGCGCTGTGTGCTCAAAAACAAGGATAAGCAGGGGCACAATCACCAAGCCTCCGCCAATGCCCAAAAGCCCTGAAAAAATTCCTGAGAGTATGCCGCAAAAAATAAAAACAGCTGTGCTGATCATTTTTTATACCGTTTTACGCGAAGATGGGTGCCGTCTTTACAGTGAACAGTGTCGTAATGGGGATTATCCGCCCATTTTTTGCTCAAACAGAGCAGGATAAATCCAATCAGGAACATGGGCAGGCAAAGGATTTGTCCCATGGTGATAAAACCAAGAAAATAGCCATATTGTGGGTCAGGAATGCGGAAAAATTCCGCAAAGCAGCGCGCAAGCCCGTAGCCAATGCAGAAAATAGCGGATAAATATCCTTTAGGCGGATTTTTCTTTGCAGCAAAAAAGAGCACAAGAAAAAGCACAAGTCCTTCAAGTCCTGCTTCATAGAGTTGGCTGGGGTGGCGGGGAACATTGCCGCCGTTGGGGAAAATCACAGCCCAGGGAAGCGTGCTTTCTTTGCCCCATAACTCGCCGTTGATGAAATTGCCGAGTCTTCCGAAAAACAGCCCAATCGGCACGCAGGGCGCAATAAAATCCGTGAGTTCAATATAATCTTTTTTATTTTTATGAGCCCAGTAAAAAGCCGCGAGCAAAACGCCCGAAAAACCGCCGTGGAATGACATGCCGCCCTGCCAGATTTTGAATATATCAAGGGGGTTTTCAGCATAATAGGGAAAATCGTAAAAGAGGACATAGCCAAACCTGCCTCCTAAGATAACCCCCAGAATAATATAGGTAATTAAATCTTCAACATCGTGTTTGGTAAAATTGGCATGGGGGGCTCTGGTGAAATAAAGGGCAATTCCCCAGCCGAAAAAAAAAGCAAAAATATACATCATGCCGTACCAGTGAATGCTGATAAAAGGCGTGGAAATAAAAATGGGGTCAATGGAATGTTGATAATACATAGGCTCTCCGTCTGAAAATAATTTTAACAGATATACATGCCTTTGCAAAGTGTTTTAATGTATGTTTTTTTTTATTGCAATTAATGGCAAAAGAACGTAAAAGCGTCTTTTGAAATTTTATTTCAATCTGTGAGTAATTATATGAAAAAATTGTTATTTATTTTAGTAGTATATATGCTTTGTTCGGGAACTTCTGCGGCACAGGCAAAGGATTTGACCATAGCCGTCAGTATTGTGCCGGAAATCAAGCTGGTGCAGGAGGTTGTGGGCGATAAAGCTGAAATCCTCTATGTTATTCCTGAGGGAGGAAGCCCTGCAAGCTATGCTCCAAGCCCCAAAGCGCTTATGGAAATACAAAAAGCCGACCTTTATTTTACCATAGGGGTAGCCGGAGAAAAGCTCAATATTCTTGGACAGCTGCCGGATACCATAAAAATTGTGCCTCTGCATGATGCAGCCGCAAAGGTCTATCCGGATTTAATGCTTGGGGAGGACAGAGATCCGCATATTTGGCTTTCGCCAAAGCGGGCAATGGTGATGGTGCAGAAAATTGCCGAAGAAGTGAGCGCGCTTGACCCTGAAAATAAAACTGAATATATGCAAAATGCCCGTGGCTATAGAGAGAAATTACAGGAAATTGATACGGAAATACAAGCTATTTTTGCAAATTCAAGCCAAAAAAGTTTTATGACATTTCACCCTGCTTTTGGCTATTTTGCCGATGAATACGGGCTGACCATGTATACTTTGGAAAAGTACGGCAAGGAAGCCGGTGCAAAATACTTGCAGGAATGTATAGATATTGCTAAAAAGAATAATGTTCGGGCAATTTTTTATCAAAAAGAAATTGCCAGCCGTCAGGTTGAAGCTTTTGCCCGTGAAATTGGGGGAAAAGCGGTTATGCTCAATCCTTTGGCAAAAAATTATGATGAAAATTTGCTGATTATGGCAAAAACCATGCAAGAAAATATGTAATATGAATGCTCTTTCTGTTCAAAACGTCAGTGTGTATTATGCACAGCACCAGGCACTTCGAAATATCAACCTTGAAATCGAAGAGGGCGCTTTTCTGGGAATTTTAGGACCCAACGGCGGCGGCAAGTCAACGCTTATCAAGGCGATTATCGGCAGTGTGCCCTATTCCGGAACTATTAAAATTTTCGGCAAAGAGCAGAATTATGCGGAGCTTGGCTATATGCCGCAGTCAAGCGGACTCAATCGGGAATTTCCCATTGATGCGCTTGAGGTGTGTCTTGGCGCGAATTTGCATAAAAAATGGCATTTTTTTTACCGCTATACCAAAGCCATGTATGACGAAGCTGTGGAATATCTGGAACTCTTTGGCATTGGGCATTTGGCACATCGTTCTATTACGGAGCTCAGCGGCGGTGAGTTTCAAAAACTGCTCCTTGCCCGTACTTTGCTGACAAAGCCTAAACTTCTGCTCCTTGATGAGCCGACTGCCAATATTGACCCGCAGTCTTCCGAGCATATTTTTGAGGTGCTGGCAAAATTCAATAAAAAAATGACCATCATTATGGTCACGCATGATTTATCCGCCATTGCGTCCTGTGTAAAAAGCATTGCCTGCCTGAGTCAAAGTCTTATTTATCATGGTGAGCCTAAACTTAATGCGGAAATTTTGACAAAAATGTATGGCTGTCCTGTGGATTTAATCGCCCATGGACATCCGCACCGCGTACTTCCTTATCATGTGCACGACGAGGAAAGCGGTGAATGCTATGAAATGGATTATTCCCAATGCCATGAAATTCATGGACATGTTCATGAAGGGCATTGCCACGGACATGCCAAAGAATAAGTAAAATTTTATTTAACGAGTATAGATACAATATGTTTTCTGCCTTACTGGAATATCAATTTTTGCAAAATGCTTTTTATATCATTGTGTTAAGCAGTATTGTCTGCGGCATTATGAGCAATCTTATTATTGAGAAAAAAATGCTGATGATAAGCGGAGGGCTTGCGCACACTGCCTACGGCGGCATCGGACTTGCCTGTTTACTGGGCTTTAATCCCATGTGGGGGGCATTTGGTTTTTCCCTTTGTTCTGCTTTTTTTATTGCGTATCTGCATAAAAAATCCCATGTTTCCCACGATATTTTTATTGCCTTATTCTGGGCGCTGGGCATGGCGCTGGGCATTATTTTTATAGGGCTGGTACCGAGTTTTACCCCCAATATAGAGTCTTACCTTTTCGGCAATTTGCTGGCTGTGTCACAGGCTGATGTATGGGCAATGTTTTTTTTGAGCCTGCTTATCTGTCTTTCTGTTTTTGCTTTTTATAAGGATTGGCAGGTCTTTTTATTTGATGAAGAATTTGCACGCCTGCAGGGTGTTGCGGTAAATTTTTATCATTATTTTTTGTATGTGCTGGTGACATGCTGTATTATTTTATTGATACGGGTTGTGGGGATTATTCTCGTGCTGGCACTTCTTTCTGCACCTGCCGCCAGCGCGTCTCTTTGCTCCCGTCATTTTAAATCAAGGCTTTTTCTTTCTGTTTTCTTCTCTTTTCTGTTCAGCTTTTTGGGGCTGTGGCTGTCTTATACGCTGGATATTTCCTCCGGCGCCTGCATTGTCGTTTTTGCTTTTTGTATTTATACGCTTTTGCTTGTTGTCATGCGCAGGCGCGTGTAAAAATGCAAAAAAAAACTGCCGTCTCTTTTTTGAATACGGCAGTTTTTTATGATATTATATGCGGGTATCGTGATATTCTATTTTCTTTTTCTTAATGCTTTCAATATAGGACAATAAAACAGCACGGTCTTCGCTGCGGGAATATTCCTTATTTTTCTGCATTTCTCTTTCTGCGGCAGAAATAGTGTCTTTTAATGATGTTTTGCCTGTCATCAAAGATTTGCCCATGGCAAAGACTGTAGGGATTGTATGGTCTTCACAGCGTGATTTTGCTTTTATCAGGTTATTGATACATGCTGACGCCAGTTCAGATGTACAGTTTGGCAATATCACCAGAAATTCATCGCCGCCCATTCTGATAATAAATTTTGTCATTTGAATTGTTTGCTCAATAATCTTCACAGACTTGAGTATCATTTCATCGCCGACATCGTGTCCCAATGTGTCATTGACCATTTTTAAATAGCAGACGTCAATATATAAAAAGCTGATAGGATAATTATTGCTGTTTTGAAGATCTTTCCATTTTTTTGAGAAGAAATCCCGTGTATAGGTATTGGTGAGGGAATCCATGCTGATTTTTTGCAGGGCACTCTCGTATTTTTTTTGGATAATTTCCAGACTTTGGTTGGTTCCGTAAAGAGAAATTGCATGGCCAAGGTGATTGCGCTGGGCGACAAAACCTTTCCCTATGGTCCAGACATAATGTCCGTTCTTATGCCTGAGTCTGACGGAACATTCAAATTTGTCTCCAAATTCAGGGTTCATGGATGATTGCCGCTGGAATTCCACAGCGTCAAGATCATCAGGATGGACAAGCTCCACCCATTCGTCAAAGGTTTTGGGAAAATCATTATCAGCAGGGTCATAACCCAGCATGTGATGATAATTGTCGCAGAATTGGCATTCCCCGGAAATACCGTTCCAGTCCCATTCGCCGAGTTCATTGGAATGCAAAACTCTTGGTACGGAAAATTGTGTTTTCAGCTCAATACAATATCCGGAACAGCAAAGCGCTTTTCCTTTGCTGTCTCTTTCAATGACACTTCCTTGAATAAGCAGATAACTGTCAGTATTTATAATTGGTTTTACTTTTAAATTCAAAATATTTATTTCTGAGGAAGCAAAAAAAGCCTGCATAAAGTCTGCGGACTTTTTATCAATACTCTTTAAAAAATCTTCCAGTTCTATTTCATTGGAAGCAAAATGAAAAATTTTTTTCATTTGCTCATCAATTTTGAAGACAGTTCCGGTAAAAATCCAAAATCCCGGAGAAAAAGAAGAAAAGTTTTGTTGTATATCGTCAATTAACATCGCCGTTCCTTATAAAAAAGAGATAGGTGCTATATGGATATATAATATATTGAATTTATTTGTTATTTACTTGTAAAATAAAAACAGGCGTTTTTCTTCGGAAATTGAATTTACTCTTATCTATTTTTAAGTGCAAGATAAATTTTATAGCATAATGAAATTGTTAGAAATGAGATTATATCAATATGTTATAAAATTGTACCATACCTTATTCCAAACAGCTTATTTGCAGATATTGTTAACTTCTTATAATAGTGAGAATAAAAAACATAAAAAACGGAGGAAAAATCCTCCGTTTTGTGTTTTAGGAAAGCAATTTCTGTTTTTTCAAATAGCACAGGAAGTGCGGACCCCGTAGGGCGAGCAAAACGAAACCACGCTTTTCGTGACCGAGCGTCATCTATTTAGAATCTGAATTTTTTAAGGCGTTCCACGGCTTCAAGAGTATTTTCAAGGCTGCCGAAAGCGGTCAGGCGGAAATAGCCTTCGCCGCAAAGTCCAAAGCCCTGTCCCGGAGTGCCGACAATATTGACTTGGTTCAAAAGCTCATCGAAAAATTTCCAGGAATCGCTGACAGGAAGTTTCAGCCAAACGTAAGGAGCATCCACACCGCCGTAAACAGTGAGTCCCATATTGGCAAAGCCTTCACGGATATGTTTTGCATTGAGGAGATAGGCGTCAATGAGTTCTTTTGTTTCTTTTTTGCCTTGGGCGCTGTGGACAGCCTGGGCAGCACGCTGGACGATATACGGAGTGCCGTTATATTTTGTGGTTTGGCGGCGCACCCAAAGGTTATGCAGCGGTACGTCTTTGCCGTCGCCTGTTTTAAGACACAAATCCTTTGGAATAACCACATAGCCGCAGCGAAGTCCTGTAAAGCCTGCAATTTTTGAGTAGCTTCTAAATTCTACAGCACATTCTTTAGCGCCTTCAATTTCATAAATGCTGTGGGGAACATCAGGCGTGCGGATAAAGGCTTCATAGGCAGAGTCAAATAAAATGAGACTGCCGTTGGTCCGTGCATAGTCAACCCATACTTTGAGCTGAGCTTTTGTCAGCACTGTGCCTGTAGGGTTATTGGGATAGCACAAATAAATAATGTCAGGGCGCTCTGCCGGCAGTTCCGGCACAAAATTGTTTTCAGAAGTACAGGAAAGATAGATAATGCCTTGGAAACGTCCGTCTTTTTGGGCTCCGGCTCTGCCTGCCATAACGTTTGAGTCCGCATAAACAGGATAAACAGGGTCAGTAATGGCGACTTTGCAGGACGTGTCAAAAAGTTCCTGAAAATTGCCGATATCGCTTTTTGCGCCATCGCTGACAAAAATTTCATCTTTGGTAAAGCCAAATTGTTTGAAGCAGTCTTCCACAATGGTTTCACGCAAAAAATCATAGCCCTGTTCAGGACCGTAACCGCGGAAACCTTCAGGGGTTGCCTGTTCGTCCACTGCTTTGTGCAGTGCCGCAATAACGCTTGGCGGCAGTGGTTTTGTCACATCGCCGATGCCAAGACGGATAATTTTTTTGTCAGGGTGTTCGCCGGAATATTTATTAACTCTCTTTGCTATTTCAGAAAAAAGATAGCTGCCTGCAAGATTTTGATAACAATGATTTGCTAATACCATATATCCTCACTTTATAAAGTAACTTTTTGTATATATAAGTAATTATTTTTATTAACGCAATGTTAAACAGGGCATTCAAAAAAATAAATTTTGTCTGAAAAAGAATAAGTGACAAAATAATTTGTATATGCTATAGAAAATTCAACATATAAGCAAAAACGAGGGTCTTTTTATGGATATGCAGGAAGTAAGAAAAACAGCAAAAGAACGTATGCAGGGATATTGCCGTGTTTGTCCCGTTTGTGACGGCAGAGTGTGTGCCGGTGAAACTCCGGGTATGGGCGGCTGCGGTACCGGTTCTGCTTTTCATAATAATATGAAATCATTGAAAAATATACACGTCAATATGCGCCTTATCCATGATGTGCGTGATCCTGAAATCAGCTGTTCTATTTTGGGGCTCAATTTGGAACTGCCTGTACTGGCTGCTCCTATTGGCGGTGTTTCCTTTAATATGGGCGGAAAAATCACCGAAGAACAATATGACAAGGCTATTGTGGACGGTTGCAAAGAAAGCGGCATTATCGGCTGTACAGGTGACGGTGTGCCTGCATTTATCCATGAAAGCGGCTTTAAAGCAATTTCTGAAGCAGGCGGTTATGGCATTCCCTTCATCAAGCCTTGGGAAGCCAAAGAATTTGACGAAAAATTAGAAAAAGCCGCTGCCACAAACTGCTCCGTTATCGGTATGGATATTGACGCGGCAGGGTTAATCACCCTTGCCAAAATGGGACGTCCTGTTTCTCCGAAAGGACTGCAGGAACTCAAACATGTTGTGGATAAAGTCCATGCTAAAGGCAAAAAGTTCATCTTAAAAGGCATTATGACTGTTGCGGACGCCCGTGTTGCGGCAGAAGCCGGCTGTGATGCCATTGTGGTTTCAAACCACGGCGGACGCGTGCTTGACCATGCTATGGGAGTTGCTGATGTCCTTCCTGAAATTGCTCAGCGCGTCAAAGGACAGCTTACTGTTCTTGCGGACGGCGGTATCCGTGACGGTGTGGATATTTTGAAAATGCTTGCGCTTGGGGCTGATGCTGTTCTGATTGGCAGACCGTTCAGCATTGCGGCTGTCGGCGGTGAAGCTGAAGGCGTCAAGGCGTATATTGAAATGCTCAAGGGTCAGCTCAAATCTACCATGGTTTTGGTGGGCTGTCCTTCCGTGCAGGAAACTAATATGCACCTTATCAGTATCCCAAAAGTATATTAATTCCAATAGTTATTTGTAATAACAATATAAAGAGCCCTCAAAAAATCAAGTATTCCCTTACGGGCTTGATTTTTTCAGGACGAGAACTTTTAAACGTATTGTAAGCTTTTATATGGCTTCGCCATGCTAACAATATGTAAAAAAGCCTGTCCTTTTTGACGGGCTCTTTTATTTTATTTGGTGTATTGAGTGATAAATTTAATGTTATATTTGCTGCTCCAGAGCGTTTCCGAAAATAGTTGCAATTTTACAGGGAAAGAACTTTTATCTCTGCT
>CAOMFZ010000087.1 GCA_948482415.1 uncultured Mailhella sp. | reverse complement strand
ATTTTTATAATTATCTTTTGTAGTTATAAAATCAACCTGATACTAAAACAAAGCATTTATAATTAAGCTTAAAAAGTTTTGTAAAGGGGTGCAGGGGGAGAAACTTTTACAGCCACCGAAGGCGACGAAGTCGTTTGCGTTAGCGAGTGGGCGAGCTTTACGCAAATGGACAGCAGAGATAAAGTTTTCCCCCTGCATAGAAAAGTCGCAAGATTTATCGGAAATGCTCTGGATGCAGGCTTTTTTATTTCATTTTTATGCAGAGCTTACTGTACAGTTCTCCACCAGGGGGAAATGTCTGCCGCTGACAGGTTTGCAAGCGCAAGGCGTTCGCCGATCATGGGCGTAAGAAGTGTATAGTTTTTATCTCTGCTTGCAGCGGTAATCCTGTCAAAAGGTTCATACCAGGCGTGATATGCCAGAGAGAATTTGCCAATATGCATGGGAAGCAGATATCCTGCATTCAAATCCGCAGCAGCCTGACTTGCCTGTTCCGGATTCATATGCACATATTTCCAGCGCTCGTTATACTGCCCGCAGTCAAGCAATGCCAAGTCAATGTCAGAAAATTCCCTGCCAATTTGCGCAAAGTGCGCTTCATAGCCGCTGTCACCGCTGAAAAAGATTTTTTGATGCGGCGTTTCCAGCACAAACCCACACCAAAGGGTTTTATAACGGGTCAGGGTTCTGCCTGAAAAATGCTGTGAAGGGACAAAATGCACCTGCAAATCATAAGCCAGGGTAGCGCTGTCTCCCCAGTCTCCCTCAATAATTTGTTCCTTGTTAAAACCCCAATGAAGCAAATGGGATTTCACCCCAAGAGGGCAAACAATTTTCCCAAGTTTGGACTTTAACTGCATGAGCGTTGGATAATCCAAATGGTCCCAATGGTCATGGGAAATAAACACATAATCAATGGCAGGCAAATCCTCCGCGCCATAGGGCGTTGCCCCTGCAAATGCCTGCACGCTGAAGAAAACAGGGGAAGCATAGGGACTGAAAACTATGAAACTCACCATTATAATAATGGGAGGAACGCATTAATTCCCTGATTAAATCTTCATCAGGCAAGGCACCAAACATTTTTTTCCGCATAAAAGCATAACCGGCCCCGCCAAGTCCGCCGCTGACGAGCAAAGCGCCTGCCAAACACTGTAAAAAAGCTCTTCGTGTCATACAAATATATTCTCTTTATATACTTTTTCCCAGCTCATACGCCATGGCGGGATATTTTGTGCGCTGCACAGACCCCTCAGTCCATACACCCGGAGCAATAACTCTGCCCGCATCTTCCCAGCCTAAGTAAGACAATAATTCTTCATAATGCGTCACAATAGGCAGTTCATTCTGACGGGAATTATTCGCATATGTCATGAGCAAAACAGCTTTTTTATGGACATGGATCTGACCGTTGATGGCGTAAAATCTGTCAATAACGGCTTTCAGCTGAGATGACATGCCAAAATAATACATGGGAGTTGCAAAAACCACAAGATTTGCACTAATGATATGTTCACGCACAAACTCAAAATCATCATCAAAAACACAAGGCCCGTCCATGCCGCAGGAATTGCAGGCAATGCAGGGGTGCACTTCTTTTTCAGCCGCATCAAAACGCACAATCTCATGCCCTTTTTCTGCCGCACCTTTTATAAAATTATCTGCCAACGTATTGGAATTACCATTTTTGCGGGGACTGCCTGTCAAGACGAGAATTTTCATTTTTTTGTCTCCTTCTGCTGAAGCGGCATGCGCCATTTTATGGTGAAATAAAACAGACTGAGCTGCAAGTCCGGTTCCCAGGACTGCGAGCAAGCCATTTTTCATAAACATTCTTCTGTCCATTATGATACTCCCTTTTTTTGTATCATGTTTTTTCCGAATTTAAAAACAACATACCAAAATCCCGGCACAAAAAAAGAGCTGATCCTCGCGTTTAATTGCCTAATCGTGTCAAAAACATCCCGACATGCTTTACTCATTTTTTTTCGTTTGACACAATATTTTATTAGCGGTACACAAATTAAAAGTATGAGGATAGCATAATGTCTGATTTTCCCTATGAAAGAAGAAAAAGAAAACGTACAAACCCCATTTATATCTTTATCCTTTCTCTTCTGATTACTTTTTCCGTTGCGGGCTGTTTTCTCTATTATTCCCACCAAAAAGAATATCAAGCCAAGTTAGAACATGTTAATATTTACGGGCAGTATTTTTCCCAAAAGACCAGACTTACCTTTGAAAACCTTGCCCAAAGCCTGCAAGTGCTGGCGTCCGTCATCACATGGCAAAATGGAAAAACTGATTTTTATGAAGAAATTGCAGGGCATTTAATCAAAATTATTCCTGAAACCCTCAATATCAATCTGGCAAAAGACGGCATTGTAAGCCATGTTTTTCCGTATGAGCCTAACAAAAAAGCCCTGGGACACAATTTACTTGCCAATAAAGAGCGCAAGGATGAAGCAATGCTGGCGCTGACTACAAGAGAAATCACAGTTTCCGGTCCTTTTAATCTCATTCAGGGCGGACGCGGACTTGCCTTCAGACAGGCAATTTTTCTTCCCAAAGAAGCTGTCAATGCAGAAACGCTGCCCATGCCCCATCAGTCCTCTGACAATGAATATTTTTGGGGATTTGCGCTCATCACCTATGATTTTCCGCAAATTTTAACCCGTCTCAATTTTGAAGATTTGTCTCAAGCCGGCTTATCCTATACTTTATGGCGCTTTTCTCCCGTAACAGGCGAGCAGGAAATTATTATCGCTTCTGAAACTCCCCTTGATAAAAATATTGAAACATATGCTATTCCTATTCAAAATGCGACATGGTATCTGAATATCTCCCCGGCTTCCGGCTGGCTGAACGCTAAACATTTAATCGTTGATATTGGGCTTTACAGCATTATTTGTATTTTGCTCTCTCTGCTGGCAACGGCTGTTATCATATTAAATACAAAGAATAAAATCATTCAGCGCCAAAACCGTACAGACAGCCTGACCAATCTGCCCAACAGAAAATGGAGTTATACCCTTTTACAGGAAGCACTTTTAAAACACCAAAATGCCAAGTATAAACCGGACGACCCAGTACTGTATCTATGTATGGTAGATTTCAATGATTTCAAGCACATCAATGATACATACGGGCACCATATCGGCGATAACCTGCTGATTGAATTTGCAAAACGCATTTCCAAGAGCCTTTTGCCGGGTGAATTTGCTGCCCGCCTTGGCGGTGACGAATTTTTAGCCGTATTCTATTGTAAGAAAAAAGACGATAACTCCATGCCTGAACGCTTGCAGGAAATACAAAATTATTTACAGCAGCCGTATGTACTGCATGATATTTCCTGCATTATGACAGTCAGCATCGGCTTTGTCTGCCCTGATAAAGACGTGCTCCGGCACAAGCCGCCTCAGCAGACAACTGAAGAATTTTTCATTGATTTGGCAGACAAGGTTATGTACCTGAACAAGAAAAAATACCACGACGGCAAAGGGCGGAGCAGATAAGAATATAATCCCCCAATATAACATTAAAAGTCTGCCCCAAATTGTACAGCAGCAATTTTTTGCAGATTATATATTGTACTTTGCACAATAGCGGTGAAAGGTTCTAAGATTCATACTGAGCAGCTCAGCCGCATGGGTTTTGTTGCCTTTTGCTGCTGCCAGTGCATGCGCAAGACAGCGTTTTTCAGCTTCTGCCTTGCAAAACTCCATATCAAAAAGTCTTTCATCTGCAAAATCTGAATTTTCTTTTTTCGCATGCTCCTGCTTTGGCTCTGTTTCAAACAGTTCTCCCGTGGCAATAAAGCGGAGTATGGCATTTTGCAGTTCCCTGATATTTCCTGTCCATGGGGCATTGACAAGCTGCTGCATAATATCTTTCGGCAAGGTTTGCGGTGTATCTATTCCGCTGAAACGATTGAGGAAAAAGTCAATGAGCAAAGGTATATCCTCTTTTCTCTCCCGAAGGGCGGGTAAATATAAATCCACGACACAAATTCGATAAAAAAAGTCCTCACGCAATTTCTTTTCCCGCAGCATTTGATTTAAATTTCTGTGCGTTGCACTGATTATACGGATATCACATGCCTTTTGCACCGTGCTTCCAAGGGGCGTAAAATACTTATTTTCAACAGCATGCAAGAGTTTTGCCTGCATAGCCGGCGAAAGTTCTGCCACTTCGTCCAGAAAAAGCGTTCCCCCGTGAGCGGCTTCCAAAAAGCCCTGGCTGGCAGAATGAGCATTGGTAAAAGCACCTTTGACATGCCCAAAAAATGCGCTTTCCATGAGCGTTTCAGGAATCGCGGCACAGTTGACTGCAATAAACGGTTTGTCCCGCCTTGCCCCTGCTTCATGGATAATTTTTGCCATAAGGGTTTTGCCTGTGCCTGTTTCTCCCAGCAGCATCATATTGATGTCACTTTTTGCCAGCCGCAGAGCCTTTTCCATGACATTTTTCATTATTTCCGATTCACTGACAAAAAAGCCTTGTTTGCCTTGCAGCTGTTTCAATAAATCCCGATTGACAGCAAGCAGCCTTTCTTTTTCTTCTGTTAATTGCTTTGCTTTTTGAATTTCTTCGGTCTTGTCAATAAAAGTACTGACAAAAACCACATCATCATCTTTTCTGAAAATAGTAGGAATTTCCGTGACATAGCGAATTTCATTGCGGACAGTGAATTTCCACTTATATTCCCTGCCTGTTTCCATACTGCTATAATTATTTTTCTTCATTTCGTCATACAAGGTCCGGTCTGAACCAAAAAGAAAATCTTTTATCGGCCTGCCTGCTATTTCTTTTGTGGAACTATACCCCAATAACTGTGCATAAAGAATATTGGCAATCGTAATCTTTCCATTGAGCACAATGGCAATGGGAAAAGGAAAACGCGTAATCACTTCCATAAGCAAAGGACTGTTCCAATACAAATGCCGTAAAAAAATCGGCTGAAACGACATCACCGCCCCGGCAAGATTCTGCTCTTCATCAAAAATTCTGCCGGCAGTTACCCATAATAAACTTTTATCCTGTAACGATTTCTCAATCTTGAAAAAGCCGTAACAGCTGTCCCCGGCAAAATTCAGGCTTTGGAACTGGTCACCTTTCTCTGGCTTATTTGAAAGAAGGACATCAAGAGGCAGCGGCTTTTTTGATTGAAAAAAAGCCTCCCAATACTTTGTTGTGTGCAAAATTTCTTTTTCACTGACTCCTGTTAATTCTTCATTGGCTTTATTCCACCAGATAACCTCTTTTTTCGTATTGACCGCAAAAGCAGGAAAATGTTGGCTGAAAGAAGAAAAAAACTGCGCTGAAAACATAGTTGCTCCACAAAAACAGCTAAAGTATTTTTATAACAAGTAATGACAACAATGACATATACTGACAAGTTTGTCAATATACAGTTTCAATGACTGATATGTATAACATACTTATTTTATTACAGTATATTTTATTCTCATAGTGACACAAATGTCATCTTTCCTTTTATTGTTTTTTATCATTTCAATAACATACTAAATTAACAATATTTTTCACAAGTGGTCTTATCCTTGCAAAATAAGAAAATATAAAAACAACTTTAGAACAAATTTCACAAATAAGGATTTTTTCAAAGGAGGTTTTGATGAATTTCTCAATGAAAACCTATGAAACCGACGTGCTTATTCTTGGTTCCGGTATTTCCGGCTGCGGCGCTGCCATTGCAGCCAAGAGAGAAGGCGTTGATGTTTTGCTTGTCGATAAAGGCGTACTGGAAAGTTCCGGCAATATTGGCGGCGGCAACGACCACTTTATGGCTGTTCTCAATGAAGCCGAACACGATACCTACGAAGATATGCGCAAATATTATGTAACCCCGACTTCCGGCATTACTGACAATATTGCCCATAACCTCTATAAAGCCATGCGCCCCTGTCTCGAAGTGCTTGAAGAATCAGGCATTGAGCTCAAACGCAATCCTGACGGAACCTATGTGCGTTCTGCCGGTTTTGGTCAGCCCGGTCCCTGGTGGATACATATTAATAAAGGTTATACCGTAAAACCTAAAATTGCAGGCTATATCAAGAAACTGGGCGTCAAAATTGTCAATAACTGTTTTGTCACCAAATTATTGAAAGACGGCGACCGCATTGCCGGCTGTGTCGGTTTCAACGTACTGAACGGTGATTTTATTGTTATTCGCTGCAAAACGGCTGTTCTTGCTTTTGGTTTTTCAGCCCAGCGTCTTTCTGTCAACTCAACCCGCAAACCTTTCAACTGCTGGTATTCTCCGTATATCACCGGCAGCCAGTTTGTTTTATCTTTGGAAGCCGGGGCTGCTGTCCTCAATCTTGATATCGGTGACAAGGCAACTCTCCTGCCAAAAGGTTACGGTGCACCGGGCATGAACGGTATCAACAATATGGGCGGTCATGAACTCAATTCCCTTGGCGAACGCTTTATGGGCAAATACGATCCTGAACACTGGGAAAACTGCAAACGCCGTGACCAGCTTATGGGCACATTCCAGGAATCCATTGAAGGCAAAGGCCCCTTCTATATGGATATGCGTCACTTTGACCCGGAAGACGCACGCCATTTACAGTATGACCTTATGCCAGGCGATAAGGAAACCTATCTGGATTACTGCAAAGCCCGCAATATTGATTTCACCAAAGAACCTTTGGAAGTCGAAATCGGCGAACGCATGATTGCCGGCGTTGTGAAGTGCGATGACGAACAGGAAACCCCGATTAAAAACCTTTATGCCGCAAGCTTACTCGCTACATTCTCCTGCTGCATGGGCATTGGCTGGACTGCCGGTCAGCATGCTGCAGTCCGCTCCAAATCTGTGGATATGCCAAATGTACAGGAAAGCGAATTTGAAGCACTGCATGCAGATATTTTCTCCCATTTCAAAGAAACAAAATCTGAAAAAGCTGTTACCTACACAGAATTTGAGGACGCTATCCGTCAGGTTATGGATTATTATCTTGGTTTCAGCAGATCTGAAAAAGGCATGCTGCAAGCTTTGAAGAGCATGAAAACCATTGAAGAATATGTGCCCCGACTTGAAGCAACGACACTGCGTGAACTCATGCGTGTTCGTGAAAGCATGGAAATGTTTAAACTTGTGCGTATTTACATTCAAGCCTGCATGCAGCGCAAAGAATCAGGACGCGCCATGTACCGTCGTGTTGATTATCCAAATCTTGACCCAAGCTTGAACAAGTGCCTCATCACCAGCCTTGATAAAGCAGGAAATCCTTGCTTTGACTGGACAAAATAATAACGCAGAAAACTTTCATAAACTACAAAATAACTCAAAGGAGTAAAGATATGCCTCCTGTATTTGATGCAAATAAATGTAAAAAATGCCGTAAATGTGTAACTCGCTGCCCCGGTTATTTGCTTGAAATGGGCAAAGACAAGCCTGAAGTTCGTTTCCCTAATGAATGCTGGCACTGCGGCTGCTGCCGCATTGCTTGTGAACATGACGCCATCAGCTTTGAATTTCCTCTCTATACAAGGGTATAGCGCATTTTCAAACAAAGACACAGCACAATGTTCTAAAATGGAGAATACTCCATTTTAGAACAAAACACCATAACACCAATAAATAATCCATTCTCAGGAGATGTTATGCAAGCGACTCTCGATGCAGATGCTCTTCGCAAAAAGAGTATGACATACTATATCAACTCTGTGATTACCATAGTTATTATGTTCGGTTTTGGACACTTACCTGCACCTGCCCCCATTACCCCCCTTGGTATGCAGATTTTAGGAATTTTCCTGGCCCTGCTTTTTGGCTGGACCTTTGTTGACCAGGTATGGCCCAGTATTTTAGGTTTTATCGCCCTCAGCCTGACAGGCTATGCCCCCTTGGCAGGTCTCATGAAAGAGGGTTTTGGGAATAATACGGTTTTACTGATGTGGGGCATGCTGCTTATTGCGTCTCTGGTGGATTCTGCCGGCGTCAGCAAATTTATTGCAACCTACTTTATTTCCAGAAAACTTGTTTTAGGAAAACCCTGGCTGCTTATTTTTACCTTTTTCTTTGTGGTCTTTCTCATGTCAGCTATGACCTCATCTGTTCCTGTCATCGTTGTAGGCTGGGGGATTTTATACTGTATTTTGAACCAATTAGGCTATAAGGCAGGCGATCCGCTCTCCTCTTACATGGTTGTCGGGGTTGTTTATTCCAGTTTAGTGGGTTTAGCCTTATTCCCATGGAAAGTTCTGCAAATGGTTGTTCTCGGCATGTTTGCCAATACTGCCGGCTACCAGCTTGAATATTCCCTTTATATTTCCCTCTCCCTTCCTATCAGTATTGCTTCCATTATCGGCTATGTGCTCCTTGGCAAATTTCTTTTCAGATTAGATGTTGAAAAATTAAAACTCGTGACCAAAGACTCTTTTGACCCTAAGGATTTACAAATTAACTATCAGCAAAAAATCATTATTTCCATGCTGGTTTTATTGGTTGTCCTGCTCGTTGCTCCCAGCATTATGCCAAAGGCATGGGCTGTGACCAAAATACTGCGCGGCATCGGTGCACACGGCGTTGCTTTCCTTATCCTTGGTGTTTTTGTCTTCCTGCGCTTTGGCAACAAGGCGATGATTAACCTGAGAAAGGCATCAAGCGACGTACAATGGGACTGCATTTTCCTGACCGCTGCCATGCTCCCCTTTACCACTGCACTTAACGCTGAAAGCACAGGCATTAATGCATTTTTGATTGAAAAGTTCAGCTTAATTTTCAATGGACTTTCACCCCTTGTCTTTATTTTCCTTGTTATCGTCATCACCATGATTGCAACCCAATTCATGAATAATGCCATTTGCGGCGCTATCATGTTCTCCATTGTTTACCCCTTTGCCGTGGCTATTGGCATAAATCCTGCCATGATTACCGTACTTATGATTTTCTGTCTTGCCCTTGCCATGCTTACCCCTGCCGGCTCTCCCATGTCTGCACTGATGTTCGGCAACTCCGAATGGATAAGTGCAAAGGAAATATACAGATACGTCGTTCCCGGCGTTATTGTGATTTTCATCTGCGTTTGCGTGGTGGGTATTCCTATGGGTTTCCTGATTTTCTAGAGTGTTTCCGGTAAATCTTACGACTTTTCTATGCAGGGGAAAAACTTTTAGTAAAAGTTTCTTCCCCTGCACCCCTTTA
>CAOMFZ010000086.1 GCA_948482415.1 uncultured Mailhella sp. | reverse complement strand
CTGATTCACACATACGAGTCAGCACTTGCAAGGCAGCCAAAAGTCCGTCGCCTGTGGTGCTGAAATCATGGAAAATAAGGTGCCCGGATTTTTCGCCGCCAAGGCTCAAATCAAATTTGCGCATGGCTTCCACGACATAACGGTCGCCCACATTGGTGCGGATAAGCGTACCTCCGCGTTCTTCCATAAAAGTTTCCAGAGCCATATTGCTCATGGTCGTTGCAGCCAGCGTATTATTTTTAAGTTTGCCGTGTTCAATAAGGTATTCTGCACAGATAGCCATAATCTGGTCACCATCAAGAATAGTGCCTGTTTCATCAACCACAATGAGCCTGTCAGCGTCACCGTCAAGTGCAAGCCCAAGATCTGCCCGAACTTCCCGCACTTTATCAGCCACATGTTCCGGATGCAAAGAACCGCATTGCAAATTAATATTGGTACCATTCGGTTCATTGCCCATGGTGACCACTTCTGCCCCCAGCTCTTCCAGCGCTAACGGCGCAATTTTGTAGTTTGCTCCGTTGGCGCAGTCCAAAACAATGCGCAGTCCGTTGAGTGACAAATGGTCAGGAAAACTCTTTTTCAAATAAACAATATAACGTCCGGGTGCGTCAAAAATACGTTTTGCCCGTCCAACTTTGTCAGCATCGGGATAATCCCACTCATACTCTGTATTCAGTACCATCTGCGCAATTTCATCTTCCACATGGTCAGGAAGTTTATAGCCGTCTCTGTCAAAAAATTTAATCCCGTTGTCATGAAAAGGATTATGGCTTGCAGAAATAACCACCCCCACATCAGCCCGCATATTTTTGGTTAAAAACGCAATAGCAGGCGTTGGCATTGGTCCTACCTGATAAACGTCAACACCGGCAGCACAAAGTCCGGCTGTCAGCGCGGATTCAAACATATAGCCGGAAAGGCGGGTATCTTTTCCGATAATTGCCTTATGTTTACGCTTGCTGTCACGAAAATAGGTGCCTGCTGCAAGTCCTAAACGAAGAGCCATATCCGCTGTCATGGGATAGGTATTGACATAGCCGCGAATACCGTCAGTTCCAAAAAAACGTTTCATAGTTAATCCTGTTCTTTTGCAATAATTTTTACTGTTTGAGGCGTTACAGAAATAAGATTTGCCCCTTTTGGAAGTACCACCTGTACAGGCAAAACCTGCCCGACTTCATGTTGTTTGTCATTTTGCACAATAACCCGAACCTGTGCCATATACGCCGGGTCAATATTATAGGAAATAAGTTTGCTTTGCGGAATTTCCAATTCAATATTCACTGTCCGCGGCTCTGTTCTAAATTCTCCGCCGTCTTTTTCAAGCTGTACAAGCCGGCTTAAATTTACAGGCACCAAATCAAACCACGCTTCAAAACTTACTCTTGTTACAGGTATATCAGCTTCTACCAAATCTGGCAAGGCAATAGGCACGTTTTTCGTATAGCTGCCGGCAGTTTCCACCTGATTAATATCAAAGGGTACTTTTATGGAATACACCTCTTCAAGCACACCTTTCGGACCTTTGAGTTTCACTTCTGAAGGACTCAAATCCAAATCTCTGATATATAAATCCTCATTTTCCCGCTCAGAAAATTCCACTTCAATGGGCACACGCTTTTCAAGTACCGTATCTGTTTCAATCATTAAATAAGAAGGACTGGCACTCAAAATTTCCATGCCCTTGAAATCTGAAAAAGTATCATCGATTTCAACAGGATAGACATTGGCACCGTTGACAGCATTGCTCAAATTCACATGATACACATAATCTTTATTCAAAATACTGCGCAGTCTCTGTCCGGAAGAACGCACCCGCACATGCAGAATATCTTCCATACCTCTGGTAATCATTAAATTTTCAGGCAGCTGCGTGTATTCCACATGAAAAGAAACATCTGCCTCCACCTGCGAACTGCCCACAACACTGTACCACACAGCACAGGCAAGCAAAAAGGCAATCAGCAGCAAGCGGACATTTTCCGCAATAATATTATTGATAAAAAGATTTTTAAATGAGAACATTATTCAAAATCCTTTCCAGACGTTCACGGTTTAAAGGATTAGAAAGCCTGCCATTCTGGGCAACAGTAAATTCCCCTCTTTCTTCTGACACAACAAGCACAACACAGTCACTCACTTCTGAAATGCCAAGGGCAGCACGGTGTCTTGTGCCGTAATGCTGCCGTTCCTGATTTTGCGTCAGGGGCAGAACACAGCTTGCCGCAACAATTCTGCCCTCTTTATTGATAATCACAGCACCGTCATGCAGGGCAGTATTGGGGAAGAAAATCGTATGCAGGAGTTCCTTTGTCAGCAGTGCGTCAAGCTTGACTCCGCGGCTGAGCAAATCCCCCAGCTTGATATTGCGTTCAAGGACAATAATTGCGCCGATACGTTTTTTTGACAAAAGTTCACAAATATCAGCCAAAACTTCAACGGTGTTATTGCTGAGTTTTTCTTTTTTGCGGAAAAGAGAACGCAAACCGATACCTGCAAGCGCATGACGGATATCATCGCTGAAAAGAATAACAATAACAAGAAATAAGGAGCCAAAAAAGTTTTCCAGCAGCCACGAAAGCGTAAATAAGCCAAAATATCTGGCAACACCGTAAATAATAAAGAGAAGAAAAAATCCCTTAATCGCAGCCATTGCCCTTGTGTCTTTTACCAAACGCAAAAGATAATAAAAGCAACCTGTTACAACAAGAATATCCAAAATATCTTTTATAGTGATGGGGAATTGTTGAATACCGAGCATATAATCCTACTTTATCTGTTATTTCCCGTATTTTCTGCTTCTATATTCTGCACGGCATACGTCAGAGCCAGCGTTTCCAGCGTCTCTTTTACCTCATGCACCCTGTGATGACAAATGCCCTTTTCCATGGCAAGAGCCGTGCACACCTGCGTGCTTATGGAACGCTCATGCTTATCCTGCCCCAGCAAATGCCCGAACATGGATTTTTGCGACAAACCAAGCAATAGCGGACGCTTCAAGGTTTCAAAAAAAGCAATGTTATGCAAAAGGGCAAGATTATGTTCCAGATTTTTTCCAAAGCCAATACCAAAATCTAAAATAATATTCTCTTCGGGTAAACCTTTTTGCACAAGAATATTCATTTTTTCTTCAAAAAAAGCATAGACTTCCTGCACAACATTTTTATATACCGGCGTATCCTGCATGGTCTGCGGCCTGCCCTGACAGTGCATGAGCACATACATGGGCTTATACGCTGCAACCACGCTGAGGAGTTCCGGCTCCCACTCAAAGGCAGAAATATCATTAATAATTTCAACACCTTTTTCAAGAGCTTTTTCTGCCACCTCCGCCCGCCATGTATCTATAGAAATAAGAGGTTTTTCCGCAAATTGCAAGGGCACAATATCGGTGCGGATTTTATCGGCGCCGGAACGTGCCGCATTCCCTGAAAATTCCTGCACAGCAGAAATAACAGGCGCAATACGCTGCCACTCCTCAAGACTGCTCACATCTTGCTGTGCACCCGGTCTTGAAGACGCTCCGCCAATATCCAAAATACAAGCCCCCTGTTCCCAAAGCTGTCGGGCATGGGCAGCGGCACGGTCAGCTTTTTCATAGCAGCCGCCGTCATAAAAAGAATCAGGCGTTGTATTGACTATACCCCAAATATAAAAAGGGGCGGGCTCTACAGCCTCACCCCTGAACTGCAATGGATATTGCATTATCTATCCTTGTTATCTGTGTTTTCCGTATGGTCATTGCCCGTATTTTGGTCCGGGCTTTCAGAAGAACCTGCCTGCTGTCCTTCTTCTGACCAGGTAAAGCTGTCTTTTTCATCGGCTTTTTTGGTTTCATCAAGCACAAAAGGCTCAAGTTCCCTGCCTTCCATAATACGCTTGATATCGTCGCCGGTAATGGTTTCGCGTTCAAGAAGAGCAGCGGCAATAAGGTGCAGTTTATCCATATGTTCTTCAAGAATTTTACGGCAGCGTTCATGGGCTTCATCAATAAAGAATTTAATTTCAGCGTCCACAAGCTGGGCTGTGGATTGGCTGACACTGTCCGTATGCGTCCATTCTCTGCCAAGGAAAACTTCGCCGTTATTTTCGCCAATAGCCTGCAAGCCGATTTTATCGCTCATACCCCATTCGCAAACCATTTTCCGCGCCATTTTGGTAGCCCGTTCAATATCATTGCCTGCGCCTGTGGTAATATCGTCCATAACCAGTTCTTCAGCCATGCGGCCGGCCAAAAGCACAACCAGATTATTGCGCAGATAATTTTTGGAATAACCGTGTCTGTCCTCTTCTGGAAGCTGCATGGTTACGCCAAGGGCACGGCCTCTGGGGATAATGGAAACCTTATGCACGGGGTCAGAACCGGGAAGACACACAGCGGCAAGGGCATGTCCTGCTTCATGGTAGGCAGTAATACGTTTTTCCTCGTCACTCAAAACAAGACTGCGGCGTTCCTTACCCATGAGAACTTTATCTTTTGCATATTCAAAATCAGACATATTGAGCTGATTTTTATTTTTCTTGGCAGCCTGCAAAGCGGCTTCATTGACAAGATTTTCAAGGTCGGCGCCTGAAAAGCCCGGTGTACCCTTTGCAAGCACTTCAATATCAACGTCCTTGGCAATAGGCGTTTTTCTGGTATGCACAGCTAAAATATGCTGACGACCGCGCAAATCAGGTGTTGAAACAACCACTTGACGGTCAAAACGGCCGGGACGAAGAAGTGCCGGGTCAAGCACGTCAGGACGGTTGGTTGCGGCAATCAAAATAACGCCTTCGTTGGATTCAAAGCCGTCCATTTCCACCAGCATTTGGTTCAGTGTCTGTTCTCTTTCATCATGCCCGCCGCCGAGGCCTGCACCTCTTTGACGGCCGACAGCATCAATTTCATCAATAAAAATCAGGCAGGGAGCATTCTTTTTGCCCTGCATGAAAAGGTCACGAACACGAGACGCACCGACGCCCACAAACATTTCCACAAAGTCAGAACCGGAAATAGAAAAGAAAGGCACACCCGCTTCCCCTGCAACAGCACGGGCAAGCAATGTTTTACCGGTTCCAGGAGGGCCAACCAAAAGCACACCTTTAGGAATACGTCCGCCAAGACGCGTAAATTTTTTAGGATTGGACAAAAATTCCACCACTTCGGAAAGTTCTTCTTTTGCTTCATCAACCCCTGCCACATCCGCAAAGGTTACTTTTGCCTGATTTGCATCAATCATTCTGGCACGGGAACGTCCAAAACTCATGGCTTTGCCGCCTCCGCCCTGCATTTGGCGCATAAAGAAAATCCATACCCCAATCAGCAAAATCATGGGGAACCAGGACATGAGCACAGAAACAAGTAAAGAAGGTTCTTCAGGCGCAACCGCATCAATACGGATATTTTTACCGATTAAATGTTCCACAAGACCCGGATCATCAGGAGCATAAGTGGAAAGTTCCGCACCGGTTTGTGTTCTGTAGGTAATATTTTTATCCTGCATTTTAACTTCTACCACTTCACCGCGGTTAACGGAATTGAGAAAATCACTGTAAGAAGTAGTAAAAGCACTCCCGCCAAGGGGATTATTAAACATATTAAAAACCGTCATTGCCGCGAGCACAATAACGACCCACACTAAAAGATTTTTTGAAAAATTCGTATTCAAGATCCCTCCGTGGTATAGACTTGCTATATAACCTGTCGATAATTACCATATATTAACAGTATTTCATTCTATAAAAGTATTCTATAACAGAACTTCCCCATACTTAGCAAGTTATAACTTTAGCATTAAAAAGAATAATACCAATTTAAACTTTGACAATTACTTAATTTTAACTTTATTATTTTTTCAACAAGAGAGCGCCATAAAAGTGAGCGATTAACAATGAAAAGACAAAGCGAAGATGTAAATTTTTCCGAAATGCAGACAATTCTCCAAAAGATGCAGTATTCCTTGCTTTACGGATTAGGTTCCCTGATACGCATGCTGGGGTTCCGTGTCACTTATAAACTGGCTGACGGACTGGCATTTATTGCCTGGCATATTTTGTCTTCACGCCGAAAAAACACCATAAAAAGTATTGCGCTTCATTTAAAAATAAACCACGAAGAAGCTGAAGAACTTGCCTATAAAAGTTTCCAATCCACTTTCCGTTCCTTTGCAGAAATTACCCTGACCCAAAATTTTGGCATGGAACTGCAGGGAACAAAACTTCTGATTGAAAATCCGGAATTATGGGAAAAATTCAGAAAATGCCGGCGTGCTATTGTGGCTTCCACCGGACATTACGGTTCCTGGGAACTTTTAGCCTGTCTTTTGGGGCAGGTTTACCAGGCACCCCGTCCCCGCATGGTTGTGGTGAGAAAATATCCCAATCCTGCCGTTCAAGCCTATATCTGCAAACAGAGGGAAGCAAAAGGCGCAAGCATGATTGGACACAGAGCCGTTGCAACAGCTGTTCTTCGGGCTTTGCGCAAAAACGGCATAGTGGCATTTTTAGTTGACCATAAAACAAAGGACCATGAAGCCTATACACTTTCTTTTCTTGGAGATATGGCAAATGTCAATATGGGACCTGCCCTTTTGGCAATCCGCGCTGAAGCGCTGATTTGGCCTATTTTTTTGGAACGCCTTGAAGATGAACGCTTCATGCTCCATCTGCAGGAACCGCTGGATACCAAACTTCTCACCGGCTCCAATGAAGAAAAAATCAAACAAGCCACCATTTTTTATACCAAAGCCATGGAAAAACAAATCCGCCGCAATCCCGAACAATGGTTCTGGATGCATAACCGCTGGAATAAAAACTGGAAGTAAATTTCCAACGATATAAAATTATTAGTATAAAATTAATTTGCTCTTTTATTAAAAATGGTTATACTTATTAAAAGGAGTAAAAATTGAATTTTACTTTTTTAAGAAAAAAAATCATAGACTTTCTTTTCAATTTCTCGGTCATATCCTTTGGGGTAAGTGCCTATGAGGGAATTTGGTATGGTTTTATTATTGGACTTATCGCTATTTTCATTGCAATAACCTTATCTCTTTGTGAAAAGGAGTAAAACATGTCAATATGGACTGCAATATTAATTGTTATTCTCTCTTTAGGAACTTTAGGTTTTTGGACTGTGTATAAAGAAAGAAAACAAAAATCAGAAAAATAAACATCAAAACCACTTGTTATAAAGTGGTTTTATTCTATCAACAACAAAAATCTGCAATCTTAACAGACAATACTTTTTCCTATTTTCTGAAAATAAATAAATATTCATGGGCAATCAATAAGAAATTATATTTAACATTGTTTGTTTTCCAATACCCTGTTGCTTTGCAGTTATGCTGTTGTTTTATAATAAGTTCTTTCAATGTAAAACCAACATGCTGAAAAATTCTCATTACCTCAAAAGACAAGGGAACCATACAGCCTTTTTTTCTTGTATCTCCCATAAGAATGGCGCAGAATTTGTCTTTTTTCAGCACTCGTAAACATTCCTCTGCAACACTTTTTATTTCAAGATGAACACTTCATGCTCCATTTGTAGAAACCGCCGGAATAAGGATTGGAAGAAAGAATAACAAGTTTCTTATATTATAAAAAATATTCCTTATCATTAAACAATTTTTTATACTTTCCATTTCCTAAAAATTGAATAAAGCCCTTATCCCTTAAAATCTGTAACTGCTGGCGAATTTTTGCTTTGATAGTTCTATTTTGCGGAAATTTTAGCGTAAGTTTCGTTTCAAATAAATACATTTCCTCTAAAGTAAAAATTTGACCTACCATATTAACACATTTTAATACTTCAAAAATCCAACCTCTATCAGCAACATTCTGAAAATGCAGCAAATTCCCATTTTCAACTTTTTTAAGAACTGTATTTTTAGGTGTTATCATTCCATTTGAAATGACAGAAATTTGCCCTTGCAAAGGAATTTCGGAAAATAAAATATTGCACCCTACCCAACCAGCTCTTTTAGCTGCCTTTGACAAAGGTTTCCGTTTTTCAATAATTTCAGGAGTAAAGAAATGATTAGGAATAAAAGTAAAATCTAAAATTTTATTTGTTTGCATTGAATAATGCATAAAGAAAAAGTCAAAATTATTATTTGCATTAATTTTTTCTATCATTTTTTCATAAGAGCCATCAACTATTTTTGACCCAAAAGCCCTACTTCGGCTTTTTAACTCATATTCATTTTTGCAATTTGGACAAATAAAATCAGATACAGGAGTATTATTTTTTTGTTTTAGAAGAAAAGTATTTCCACATCGCGGACAATACATATTCTTTTCAATCCATGTTTCAGACATGACCCGTGCCCGTTGAGAACGAGAAGAGTATATATTATTATCGATTAAATATAAATTCATATAAAACTTTATTATTCATCCTGCAAATCACGAATTTTTCCTGCAAAATCAAATAGTTCATCAAATATACACGCATGGATTTGACACAAAGCTTTTATTGTCCCAATTTCCATTTTTTCAATATCGCCGCTCTCAAAAAGTGCAAATGCTTTTACAATACTTTTTTCGTCAATATTCATACCTGTTCCTTTGTATAACTATAGCCGACAATAATTTTTTTCTCAACAAAACAATTAAACTAAAAATTACGCTTAGCACACAGGACACACAGGCTGTATTTTATTTATTGAGAGCGTTTTCGATAACATTCAGAATATGTTATTATTATAAAGTTTAAAAAATTTTGTAAAGGGGTGCAGGGGAAGAAACTTTTTTGCTTTAGCTGTTAGCGAATTTATGAGCTTTACAGATAAAGACAGCAGAGATAAAAGTTTTTCCCCTGCATAGAAAAGTCGCAAGATTTATTGAAAACTATCTAGGGTAATGTTTCCAAATTCTTTATAATAAAATCAACGTCAGCAGTGTCATTTATCCGAAAAAGGGCAATGCTTTTGATTTACGGCGTTTCACCCTTTGGAGGCGGAAACGCCAGTTTCCTGCCGAAAAAGTGTGAAACAGGGGGCATGCTCGGGTTTCCAAAGGGTAAGAGCAAGGGGGATTTCCCCCGCTGGCTTACCCTTTGGTTGGGTTCAAGGGGGGAAGCCCCTTGTAAAGGTTTTTTATATGGCTTTGCCATATAACTATGACAGTTACATTGATTAAAAACTTTTTTAAATTAATTTGGAAATACACCCTAGATAGTGTCGTCAATTAACTTTTAATTTTTTTTAAACTCTGTTATTCTCC
>CAOMFZ010000085.1 GCA_948482415.1 uncultured Mailhella sp. | reverse complement strand
TCATCCAAAACATCAAGTGTATGCAGAGCAGCGTCTTTATATTGCCCGAAACTCCATTCATAAGGATAAGAAACAAAAGGAAGTAAAGGAGATTTTAATATTTTATAACAATTTGGAGCTGTTTCCTCTAATTCTTCAAAAGGCAGAATTAAATTTTTAGCAAAAGCACTTTCAAAAAAGCCGGTTTTCTTTATTTGCTCCCATTCATCAGCATAACACATATTAATGGTTCGATAAACACAGTCATCACCGAAATAAACCGCCCCACTGGGATCACGAAAAGACCCGGCACAAAGATTTGCAATATCAATATGTTGCATAATGCACCTTATTTATTTTTCTTTTTGAAGAAATTCTTAATTTTTTCTCTAAGAGAGCTCCAAAAAGCAAGCGCTGAAAATGCAGCAGCAGCAAGAGCCTGTAAAATTAAACTGCCGGTACCGGGATCTATATAGGCAAACGCAAAACCAGGAACAAAAAGAGTAAACACAAAAACTAAATACAATAGTTGACAAAATTTTTTCATTTATTCTCTCCCAGAAAATTTTATGGGGAAATAATACACTATATATATATATATATATATAGCAAGTACTATTTTTTGAGTGATATTTTTTTGAGTGATATAGATATCACAAAGAACACTTGTATAGTCTTAGGTGCAAATTTAGGCATAAAAAAGGGAAAAGGAAAATAAGAAAAATTTTATTGCCGCAGTAAAGCCGAAAAATAAAAAAAGACTTACTACAGTTACATAGTAAGTCCTTGAAATAAATGGCGTGCCTGACAGGAATCGAACCTGCGGCCTTAAACTCCGGAGGTTTACGCTCTATCCAACTGAGCTACGGGCACGCAAGGCAACTAATATGCTCTAAAAATTTTTTTTTGTCAAACAACAATAAAAAACAAATAGTATTTGACTAAAACAATTTTTTATGCAATATTTCCCAAAAAAATATTAGTGTACTGGAATAGATATGAAACTTGGCAAACTCTATGGTGTTGGTATTGGCTCCGGTAATCCTGAATATTTAACTCTTCGGGCATATAATGTATTAAAAAAAGCTGACTGCATTTTTACTGTTATTTCTAAAAACGCCAGTGACAGTGTTTCAAAATCCGTTGTTGAATATGTTAAACCGCAAGGAAAAATTGAAGTTCTTGTTTTTTCCATGGCAAAAAATAAAGAGGAACGGGAAAAGCAGGTTTTAGCCAATGCAAACAAAATTTTTGCAGAAATAGAACAAGGCAAAGATGTTGCTTTTGCTACCCTTGGCGATGCCATGACCTACAGCACTTTTGGCTATATCTATGCAATTATCAAAGAAAAACACCCTGATATCGAAATTGAAATTATTCCGGGCATCAATTCTTTTTCCACGTTTTCAGCCATCAGTCAAAAAGTTTTAGTAGAAAACCGCGCCGCGCTTCATGTGCTTCCTGCTTTCAAAGAAGAAGATATTGACAGCATTGAATTTCCGGAACATTCTACAACCATTTTATTAAAAACCTATCGCTCCCGTGACGCTCTTTTAAAACGTCTGCAAAAGGAAAAAGATTTATATCCCAACCTTGAAATTGTATACGGCGAACATCTGGGGCTTGAAGGCGAACGTTTAGCCTATTCCTTAGAAGAAATTAAGACACTTCCCGAAACCTATCTTTCTATGATTATGGTGAAAAAATAATGCCAATACAATGGAATTTATCTGCAAACGAAATCGAGCAGAAAAGCTTTGCCATAATTGAGCAAGAAGTCAAAAATACGCCCCTTGCCCTGCTCCCGGAACCGGAATGGCGCGTGGCAAGACGGCTTATCCATACAACAGCAGATCTTCACATTGCCGATACGCTGACTTTTGCCCACAATCCCATAAAAGCGGGCATTGACGCTCTTTTGGCTGGCTCCCCCATTTTTTGCGACTCAAAAATGATCAAATCCGGGCTTTCCCTGCAAAAACTCAAAAAGATTAATCCTCAATACTCTGAAGAACATATAATTTGCTCTATCAGTGACAGCGATGTGATTGAAAAAGCAAAAAAAGAAAACAGAACACGCGCCCTTTGTGCTGTTGAAAAAAACAGGGACAAACTTGATAACGCCATTATTTTGATTGGCAATGCGCCCTTAGCCCTTGCAAAAATCTGTCAGTATATTTTGGACGGGCAAATACAGCCGGCGCTCATTATCGGCATGCCAGTCGGTTTTGTTAATGTTGTGGAATCAAAAGAACTGTTAACCAGCTGCAAGCTGCCCTATATTTCCCTTTTGGGACGCCGCGGCGGAAGTGCTCTGGCTGTCACGACACTGCATGCTGTTATGGAGAATATTTTAAAATAATATGCAAAAAGACCATGCCAAACCATTACGCTACGGATATTCCACTGGAGCATGTCTTTCAGCTCTTGGCTGCGGTTTATGGCAATTTTTACAAACACAGACTCGCCCTTCTGAAATTAGCCTGACATTTCTGGACGGAGCAGAAAAAGAGCTCCCGCTTCTTTGGGATAAAATTGAGCAAGGCATTTTACAAATCCAAAAAGACGGCGGCGACGACCCTGACTGCACCCATTCAGCCATTTTATCAGCCAGTCTTTTTCAAAGTTCCCTCGAACATGCTGTAAAAGAAGATTATATCCTTTCTCTTGGCAATGATACGCTTATTCTCCATGCCAGCCACGGCATAGGGCTATGCACACGCAAAGGGCTTGATTGTGAACAAGGAAAATGGGCAATCAACAGCTGTCCCCGCAAAATGCTCATCAATAATTTGCAAAAATACGGCTTTGGACAAAGCAGAGAAAAACAGGTTTGGCAGCTCAATATCGGCGTTGAAAATGGGGAAGAACTGACAAAAAAAACCCTCAACGGCAAATTAGGCATTATCGGCGGAATTTCTATTTTGGGCACCACCGGGCATGTCAAACCCTTCAGCCATGACGCCTATATCCAAACTATCCGCATTTGTGTACGGGGGATAAAAGAAGAACACGGCACGCATGTTGTTTTTGGCACAGGCGCAAGAAGCCTGAAATGCGCAAAAGGACTTTACCCGGAACTTCCTGAAAATAATTTCATTTCCATTGCTGATTTTATTGGTAAAAGCCTTGAAATTGCCAAAGAAGAAAATATTTCAGAAATCAGCATTGCCTGCATGGCAGGCAAACTCTGCAAATATGCAGGCAAACAATTTTACACCCATGCCCATAAGGAAGAGCAGGATTTATCCCTGCTTTTTACGCAAATTGAAGAACTTTCCCTTGCACCCGGCGATATTTTCAATGACAATTGGAAAAAAGCCCCCTCTGTGCGTGAAGTCTTGTGTTCCTTTACAGAAAAAGCGCAATATCGTATATTGGAAGCTCTTGCCCAAAAGGCTCTGAACTTTTTCCGGTCAATACACGCAGCAGCCCGTTTTCATTTGCTTGTTTGCGATTTTGAAGGAAATTTGCTGATGAAACTTGATACTGAGAAAAATCATGCAGACTAACACTATGGAAAAATCAATCTGCATTTATTCCTGCGGCATAGATTTTTCTCTGTCGGAAAAATTGCTTCATCTTCTTGAAAATGCAGACTATATTTATGGCTCACAAAAGATTTTAGCAAAACTTCCCAAACATCAAGCCAGAGAAATTGCTATTTCTGCCAAGGCACACGAACAGGCTCAAGAAATTCTCAGTCTTGCAGAAAGACATAAAATCCTCGTCCTTTGCAGTGGAGACAGTCTTTATCACGGCTTTGGCTCAACGCTTATAAATCTTTGCCCCGAAGAAAAACGGGAAAATTTATTTGAAATAATCCCCAATATTACAGCATTTCAAGCTCTTTGTGCAAAATGCCGTCTTCCCTGGCAGGAAGCAGAACTTTTTAGTGCTCATTTTGCCCATTTCAAAGGCGAGCTGCCTTTACGCAAAATGACAAACAGTAAACTTGCAATCATATATGGAGGCACAAAATATCCTGCCCATACAATAGCTCGGGAAATTCTGCAATTTTCGCCCCGGCAAAAAAATCGTCAAGTGATTTTTGCCGAAAACCTGGGGACACAGGAAGAAAAAATTCTTGAAGCCCGGCTTGAAAAAATTGCCGAACAAAAAACAAGTCCAACTTCAATTCTTGTTCTTCTTCCCTTTGAAAATACTGAAGAAAATATCCTGTCAAAACAAAAAGAAAATTGCCTTCCCCTTGGACTTTCTGAAGAAATTTTTACAAAAGAAAATAATCTTATTACACAAGCGGACTGCAGGGCAATTATTCTTTCCCGTTTTTGTCTTGAGAAAGAAGGTATTTTTTGGGATTTGGGCGCAGGAAGCGGAGCTGTAGGACTGGAAGTGGCAGGACTTACCAATATGCAGGTTTTTGGTGTTGAAAAAAATGAAAACCGCATTCAGCACATCAAAGAAAACAAACAAAAACTCGGTATTGCAAATTATACGCCTGTGCATGGCGAAATACTCAAAACTATCCCAAAACTTCCCAAAGCAGATAAAATATTTATTGGCGGGGGCGGAAAGGAGCTTCCTGCAATTTTAGACAGCTGCAAAAAATACGCAAAGGAAAATGCCCGTATTATCGTCAGCTGTGCAACCCTTGAAACATATCATATACTTTACCAATATACCAATCTTAACCGATTGGATTTATTACAAATAAACATTAGTTCCGAGCAGGAAATTGCAAATACATATCACCATTTCAAACCCAATAATACATTGTATGTATTTATTTTTGAAAATAAAAAGCAGGATTAATTATGTCAGTTGTACAAATAGTTGGAGCAGGTCCGGGAGCAGAAGACCTTATCACCGTTCGGGGCATGCATGCCCTGGAACAAGCAGATTTTGTGCTTTATGCAGGCTCATTGGTCAATCCTGCCCTGCTTGCTTACTGTAAAGAAACATGTGTCATCAAAGACAGTTCTTCCATGAACTTGGAAGAACAAATCGAGCAAATGCTTTTCTATGCCAAACAAGGAAAAAATGTTGTTCGTCTGCACACGGGCGACCCCTCACTTTACGGTGCAATCAATGAGCAAATTCGTCTTTTAAAACAACATGATATAAAAATAAAAATTATTCCGGGAGTAAGCAGTGCCTTTGCCGCAGCAGCAGAACTCGGCATAGAACTGACTTCACCGGAAACAAGCCAAAGCGTTGTCCTCACAAGAACAGCAGGACGCACGCCCATGCCGGAAAAAGAAAAAGCCGGCACCTTTGCCAAAACGGGCGCAACGCTTGTTTTTTTCTTGAGTACAGGCAAAATTGACGAGCTTATGCAGGATTTGCACCAAAACGGTGAACTGCCCCCTGATACGCCTGTAGCTGTTGTATACCGCGCCACATGGCAGGAACAGCAAATTCTGCACGGAACACTGGAAACTATTGCAAAGCAGGTGCATGATGCAGGTTTCGGCAGACAAGCCCTTATTTTTGTAGGAAAAGCGTTGCAGGACAGTCAAAATAATACGGCTTCCAAACTGTATGCTCATCATTTTTCCCATGGCTACAGAAATTTTCTGCCAAACGAAACCTTTTATGGAAAATGCGCCCTGTATGCTTTCAGCAAACAAGGTTTAGCCAAGGCGAAAGAAATTATTCAGGGTTTACAGCTTCCCTGCACACTCTATTCTGTGTATGAAGATGAAAGTGTCCTGCCCATTGAACAGGGCAAAATTCAGGAAATTCTTGAGGCAGCATGGTCAGCGTTTGACGCTCATATTTTTATTGGAGCTGCGGGAATCGCGGTTCGGAGTATTGCTCCCTGCCTTACCTGCAAAAGCCTTGATCCTGCGGTTATTTCCTGCACAGACACGGGAAATTACTGCATAAGCCTTGTGTCAGGACATATTGGCGGAGCAAACAGGCTGGCGCGAAAAATTGCCCGTATTACAGGCGGGCAGGCTTGTATCAGCACTGCCACAGATACCCATAGCCTCACGGGCATCGATGAAATTGCCATGCTTGAACAAGCGCGGATTTTAAACCCAAAAGCTGTAAAAATCATAAATTCTGCCTTATTGCATAATGAAAATTTATTATTTATCGGAAATGAAAATATTTTTAATAAATATTTTCAAAATTCATCTATCCGTTACTGTACGGAAAATCCTCAAAATTTACCTTGTATTTATTGGGATAAACCCCCGCAAAATCCATATTCAGAGACAGAACTTTATATAGAAACCAAAGCCTTTGTTCTCGGCATTGGCTGTAAAAAAGATACTGACCCGGAACTTTTAAAACAAACAGCGGAACAATTTTTACAAAGACATCACCTCACGAAGGAACACATTGCCAAGCTCACCAGCTGCACACACAAAAAAGAAGAAAAAGCCATTCTTGAGTTGGCAGAAGCTTTCAATATTCCTGTAGAATTTTATACAGAAGAAGAATTAAATCAGGTTGATATCCCCAATCCCTCTCCAAAAGCAGAACAGGAAATCGGCACCAAATCCGTAGCAGAGGCTTCCTGCCTTTCAGGAGCAAATTATCCGCAAACAAAGCGGCTCTATGTTGAAAAAACACGTTATGAGAACTGCATAACCCTTGCTCTTGCCCGCCTGCCCCATGGAGAACTTCACCCAAAAACTTCAGGCATTATGAGCGTAGTGGGTCTTGGTTCCGGTTCTTTAAAACATATTACGCCCGAAGTCATGAATTGTATCAAAGAATGTGATATTATTGCAGGTTACACGCCCTATGTGGATTTTATCCGTCCGCTTCTCGGCAATAAACCCATTATCCAAAACGGCATGATGGGCGAAATGGAACGCTGCCAAAAAGCTATGCAGGAAGCGGCAAAAGGCAGGCATGTCTGTATGGTTTGCTCCGGTGACCCGGGAATTTTGGCAATGGCAGGTCTTATTTTGGAACTCCATAAAAACACGCCGGAATTCCAGCCAATAGACATAAAAATTTATGCAGGCATAACCTCTGCAAACATTGCCGCCGCAAGCCTTGGCGCACCGCTGCAAAACGGTTTCTGCCTTGTGAGCCTGTCAGATTTACTGGTCCCCAGCGAAGAAGTGCGTCAAAATCTTCATGCTGTGGCAAAAAGTGCCCTGCCCATAAGCCTGTATAACCCTGCCGGCAAAAAACGCCGTGATCTGCTCCATGAAGCAATTACCATATTCAGCGAAGAACGCGGCAAAGATACCCTTTGCGCCTATGTTAAAAATGCAGGACGTGAAACGGAAAAAAAATGGATAGGCTCTTTGGCAGACCTGCCTTTTGATAAAATTGATATGTCCACCCTGCTCATTATTGGAGGCAGACGCACGCAATTTGACGGCACATACCTCTTTGAAGCACGGGGATATATGGATAAGTACGGGAAATAAAAGGACACGCATATGATTTCTGCATTTTGCCTGACTGCCCCCAATTCCGGAAGCGGAAAAACAACGCTTTCCATTGGACTGATGCGGCTTTTTGCCAAAAAGTATGCAGTGCAGGCTTTTAAATGCGGTCCTGACTATATTGATACGTCCTATCACAAAATCGCAGGCGGCAAAACCTCTTACAATCTTGATTCATGGCTCATGGGTGAAAATGAAGTACAAAATACGTTTTACAGCCAAATAACGACTTGTGATATTGCCATTGTTGAAGGCGTTATGGGCTTGTTTGACGGAAAAAAGTCTGCCGACAGAGTTAAAGAAGAAACAGAAAAGCATAAAAACCTGCCTTCCATTTCAGGAAGCACCGCCCATATTGCCCAAATTCTTAATCTGCCGCTGATTATGGTCATAGACTGCAAAGGCATGGCACAATCCATAAGCGCTATAGTGCGTGGTTTTCAAAGTACATGTCAGGACTATGGACTTCATCTTGCAGGAATTATTGCCAATAATGTTGGCAGCGAAAAACATTATGCCATGCTGAATGATAGTCTGCGAGCCTGGAATTTGCCGCCTCTTTTAGGCTATATTCCTAAAAATTTACCTATTTCTTTTAAAGAGCGGCAGCTGGGATTACCCCATATTTTTGCTGAGAATGAAAATGCAGAGCTTGAAAAGAAACTTGATGATCTGGCAAGTATTTTAGAACAACATATCGATATTGATAAATTTTTAAAAACAACAAAATATGCACAGCCGCTCAAAGCCATTCCCGATGCACCTAAAAAAAATCAAGGAAATAAAAAAATCGGAATTGCATACGATAATGCTTTCTGTTTTTATTATCCGCAAAATATTGAAGCATTAAAACGTATCGGCTATACACTCCATTTTTTTTCTCCCCTCAAGGATACAACACTGCCCAAAGTTGACGCACTGTATTTAGGGGGAGGTTATCCGGAAATTTATGCCAAAGAGCTCAGCAGCAACACCGGCATACGGAACAGCATAAAGGAATTTGCAGAAAACTACGGCAATATTTTTGCCGAATGCGGCGGCTATATGTATTTATGTTCCGAGCTTGTTATTCCGCAAAGTACTTGCAAAAATGAGCGAAACATTGAACAGGCAAAACCGCAAACCTATCCGCTTTGCAATGTTATTAACGCTGCTGCCGCCATGGGAACGCGTTTACGCTCTCTGGGCTACAGGCAAGGAAAAATTTTACAAAAGCCGTATTTTTGGCAAACTGAAGAAAGTACCTTTCGTGCCCATGAATTTCATTGGTCAGATATTGATTTGCACGAAAACTATGCCCCCTTTATAGAAATTGGCAAAGAACATTTTGGGGTACACTATAAAAATGTTTTTGCTTCATACCTGCATTTTTATTTTGCTCATCTTTTTTAACCTTGAGGAATAATCGTGAAAAAAAACTTGCTCCAAGAACAAAGCCATGGCGGTGATTTTTACCGCTGGAATAAGGAAACGGGAATTAATCAGGCAGATATTCTTGATTTTAGCGTCAATGTCCGCCCTGACGGCATGCCTGAATTTTTGAAAGCAAGTATTTTAAAAAATATTAAAGAGCTTTGCGCTTATCCTGATCCTCAAGCTGATGAATTAAAAGAACTTTGCTCAAAATATTACGGTTTTGCTCCTGAGAATTTTGTTTTCGGCAACGGCAGCAATGAATTATTCTATGCTCTTGCGCCTGCCCTTTTTGAAGAAAACTTTTCGCACGCTTATATTCTTGAACCGGCGTTTAGTGAATACCGTTTTTCCCTTGAAAAAGCTCATATAGAAACACATGCCTTACTTCATTTTTTAAGCCCGCAAATACAAAATGCCAATTTTCAATTAACAAGTGATTATATTCAAAAAGAACAGAAACAGCGCATAAAAGAAATGCTGGCGGCAATACAAAAAGTTCCTGCCCAAAGCATTATTGTCCTTGCCAACCCTGCCAATCCATCAGGATTTTTTATTGC
>CAOMFZ010000084.1 GCA_948482415.1 uncultured Mailhella sp. | reverse complement strand
TAAAAAACACGGGAACGAACTGTAAAATGTCTTTCCCTTGTTTTTATCCTCTAATCAGTTTTAAGAGTTCCTGTGTTTTTTTCTGCATGAGCGTTTCATTGGCACGGCTTTCAACATTGAGGCGGAGCACCGGTTCTGTGTTTGAGCCGCGGACATTGAAGCGCCATTCGTCAAATTCCATGGAAAGCCCGTCAATTTTATTGATAACTTTTGCGCTGTCTTTATAAGTATTTTCGATTTTTTCCAAGAGAGAGGAAATGTTTTCCACTTTGGAATTGATTTCTCCGCTGCAGGGGTATGCTTTTATTCTTGCATCAACAAAGGACGCAAGGCTTTGTTTAGACGTGGAAAGAAGTTCTGCCGCCAAAAGCCAGGGGAGCATGCCGGAATCGCAGTAGGCAAAATCTCTGAAATAGTGGTGCGCGCTCATTTCTCCGCCGTAAAGGGCATTTTCTTTGCGCATGGTTTCTTTGATAAAAGCATGTCCGGATTTGCTGCTGATATTTATCCCATTGTTTTCATTGACAAGTTCAATAGTGTTCCAGGTAAGGCGCGGGTCATGGACAATTTTTTCATGGGGATTTGTTTTAAGGAGCGCACTTGCGAGCATGCCCACAATATAATAGCCCTCAATAAAGCGTCCGTTGGAATCATAGAAGAAGCAGCGGTCAAAATCACCGTCCCAGGCAATGCCGAAATCCGCCTTGTGTTTGCGCACAAGTTCTGCTGTTTTTTCTCGGTTTTCAGGCAAAAGCGGATTAGGAATACCGTTGGGGAATGTGCCGTCCGGTGTTTCGTCCACAAGAATAAATTCAAAAGGCAGATGAGGGATAAGTTCTTTGAGTGCAAGATAGGCACAGCCGTTTCCGGGCGTAGCCACAATTTTAAAGGGCGTGAGAGCTTTTGTATCAATATAGGAAAGAAGTTTTTTAATATATTCGGGACGGTAGGAACGCTCAATAAAAGAACCTGTCAAATCAGCAGGGATCTGCTGTCCCTTGACAATGCGTTCTTTGATTGCCAATAGACCCGTATCGGAGCTGATTGGAATGGAATTTTCACGAACCAGTTTCAAGCCGTTTTCATCTTTTGGATTATGGCTTCCTGTTACCATAATTCCGCCGTCAAAAGGAATACCGTTTTCCTGAATATAGGCAGTGGCGTGGTAGATTTCTTCTGTTCCGCACATGCCAATACCGACCACATCTGCACCGGCACACTGCAAGCCTGTAGCCAGGGCTTTGTAGAGATCCGGAGAAGAAAGACGCGCATCATGCCCGATCACAACATTTTTGATGTTGAATTCTTTTACATAGGCAAAACCTATTTCCAGAGCCAGAGCAGGGCTCAAGGCTTCCGGTACTTTTCCCCGAACATCATAGGCTTTAAAACAATCTAAATTCATGAGTAGTTCCTTGTAGACATATGTTTGCAGTTTGAATTAGTCGTTTAAATGTGCTCCATGGCATTTTTTGTATTTTTTTCCGCTTCCGCAAGGGCAGGGATCATTTCTGCCGATTTTTTCCTGAGCGTGGAATGGCGTATTTGATGACGTATTTTGTTTTGATGCAGGAGTATTTTCATAGGTTTCCACTTCTTTATGGCGAAGTTCCATTTTTGGTTCTGCTTCTTGCTTCGTGTTTTCAGTATGTTCAGTCTGTTTTGCATTTTCCGTATCTTCGTCTGCCGGTGCTTGCTCTTCCTGCTTTTGGATACGAACACGGGTTAAGGCGCGCAAAGTACCCTCTTTAATTTGATAAAGCATGTTTTGGAACATGCTGAAGCCTTCTTTTTTATACTCAAGTTTAGGGTCGCGCTGTCCGTAACCGCGCAGACCAATGCCTTCGCGCAGGTAATCCATGCTCTTTAAGTGGTCTTTCCATGCTCTGTCGAGTTCTTCAAGTACAAAATAACGCAGGATATCCTGATAAATAGTTCCTGCTTCTTCGCGAAGTTCGGTTAAAATACTTTTGAAAGCGTTGTCACATTCTTCACGGGTAATGGGCGTACTCTGATTGGTTAAAAATTCCGGAATGACGCGTCCGATATTGCAGACGTCCAAAAGTCTTGCGCCAATTTCTGCGCGCTGTTCGTCTGTTTGTTCTTTTTTATTGTGTTCACTGTAGAAAATATCTTCAAACACTTCATGGGCAAATTCAAAAACAACGGGCTCCGTATCTTCTTCTAAAATAATATCCTTACGCAGGTCATAAATAACCGTTCTCTGCTGGTTCATAACATTGTCGTAATCAAGGAGTGTCTTACGAATTTCAAAGTTATGGGCTTCCACTTTCTTTTGGGCGTTTTCAATGGCTTTGGAAACAAATTTATTTTCAATGGCTTCACCCTCGTTCATGCCGAGTTTTTGCATGAGCGTTGAAATACGTTCAGAGCCAAAAATACGCATGAGGTTGTCTTCCAAAGAAAGATAAAAACGGGAAGACCCGGCATCTCCCTGACGGCCGGAACGACCGCGCAGCTGATTGTCAATGCGGCGGCTTTCATGACGTTCTGTGCCAAGAATATGGAGACCTCCCAGCTCTTCCACTCCCTCGCCAAGTTTAATATCAGTACCGCGGCCAGCCATATTGGTGGCAATGGTGACACGGCCTTTTTGTCCTGCTTCCGCAACGATTTGCGCTTCTTCAGCAAGGTGTTTTGCGTTCAGCACACTGTGAGGGATATTCATTTTCTTGAGAATACCGGATAAATATTCTGATGTTTCAATGGAAATGGTGCCCACTAAAACAGGCTGTCCTTTTTTGTGCAGTTCTTTGATAGCTTCAACAATGGCAGCAAATTTGTCTTTTTGGGTGCGGTAAATTACATCGGGATAATCTTTACGGATCATGGGCTTATTGGTGGGAACCGTAATGGTTTCCAGTCCGTAAATTTCCATAAATTCAACCGCTTCTGTCTGGGCAGTACCGGTCATGCCTGCAAGTTTTTCATACATGCGGAAATAGTTTTGGTAGGTAATGCTTGCAAGGGTTTGGTTTTCTGATTCAATTTTTACTTTTTCCTTTGCTTCCAATGCCTGGTGCAAGCCGTCGCCAAAGCGTCTGCCTTCCATGGGACGTCCGGTAAATTCGTCAATAATAACAACTTTTTTATCAGCTGTGACCATGTAATCCACGTCTTTCTGGTAGCAGTGGTTAGCGCGCAGAGCCTGTAAAATATGGTGCTGGAAGGAAATGCTTGCAGGGTCGAACAGGTTGTCAATTCTAAGAATTTCTTCAACTTTATTCACGCCTTCTTCGGTGAGAAGCGCAGAGCGTGTTTTTTCGTCAACTGTAAAATGTTCGTCCTTGTGGAGATATTTTACCAGTTCATTCATCTGTAAATAAAGATTGGTGGATTCCTGTGCCGCACCGGAAATAATCAGCGGCGTTCTGGCTTCATCGATTAAGATGGAGTCCACTTCGTCCACAATGGCAAAATAATGGTCGCGCTGCACCATGTCTTTTGCATAAAATTTCATATTGTCACGCAAATAATCAAAGCCAAATTCATTGTTTGTGCCGTAAGTGATGTCGCAGTTATAGGCTTCTTTGCGCTGTTCGTCAGTAAGGTCATGGACAATAACGCCACAGGTAAGCCCAAGGGCATGATAAATGGCGCTCATCCATTCGCTGTCACGTTTTGCAAGGTAATCGTTGACAGTCACAACATGCACGCCTTTGCCCGTGAGCGTATTTAAAATAACAGGCAGGGTCGCCATGAGGGTTTTACCTTCACCGGTTTTCATTTCGGCGATTTTACCCTGATGCAGGGTGATGCCGCCCATGAGCTGCACATCGTAGTGACGCATGCCAAGTACACGTCTGCTTACTTCGCGCACAAGAGCAAAAACTTCCGGCAAAACTTTATTCAGGCTTTCGCCGCCGGCAACACGTTCTTTATAGGACGCAAGGGTTTTAGGAAAATCTTCGTCCGCAAGTTCCTGCATTTGCGGCTCAAGGGCATTGATTTTTTTGACGATTGGGCGTAAGGACTTTATATATCTGTCGTTTCTTGTACCGAAAATTTTTGTAAAAAGAAATTTCATGCTTGCTCCAGTAAAACGTATATTGTGAATAATTAAAAATAAGACATGATTTTATATTTGGCAAATACCTTTTTCATTAAAAATGGTGTTAATATCATAATATATTGAAATTAAAGGATAAAAATATTATTTTTTTCGTATGTTTTGCTTGACGCATTGGGGTGAATAAGGGATAATTTTTTTACTTTTCTAAAGGATTGCGTATGAAACAAAAACATCCTGATTTAGTGTTTGCTTTTGAAAATGGTGAAATTGCGTCCGATGACGAATATTATATGCTTTGCAGGCGCGGTGACGAATGGGCTTTGCCTCGTCCTGACGAGCTTATTCCCCTGCCTCATGAAAGCGAATTTTTCCTTTTGCCGGGCAGGCGTGCTGTAGGGCTGAATAAAAAAACAGGTGAAGTGGAAGAACTGGAAGAACTGGCTGTGGCTGCCTTTATTGCTCCCGGTTATACGATTTCCGGACACCCCGTGTATGTGACGGAAGAAAATGCACCGACACTTCCTTTATTTGCCTATGGGGCACTGGGCGTGATTGGTGATGATTTTTATGTGTGCGCCATGCAGGTGGATAAGGATCAGCGGCAGGTTTTTGAGGGCATTTCTCCGAAGAAAATTGAAAAAAAAGCAAAGGCCATTATTAAAGAATTTCCGAAAAACCGGCTTATGCAGCATATTATGAATAACTGTGTTCTGCGTTATGGCTGTCCGGCGGCAAAAAATTTAGTGCTTGGACGTTATGAAGCTCCGCTCCCCACGTCACGGGCATGCAATGCGCGCTGTATTGGCTGTATTTCTCATCAGGACGCGGATTCAACCATTTGTCAGGCTCCGCAGGACAGAATGAATTTTACGCCCACGGCCGAGGAGATTGTGGAAGTTATGCTTTATCATCAACAGCATGAAGCAAATCCTATTTATTCCTTTGGACAGGGCTGTGAGGGGGAACCGCTTACTCAGGGGGCTCTTCTTGTGGAAGCTGTAAAATTATTTCGTGCAAAAGGCGGGATTGGGACTGTGAATTTAAATTCCAATGCTTCCATGCCCAAGTGGATAAGAGAGCTTGCTCAGGCGGGGCTCAATTCCCTGCGGGTGAGCATGAACAGTGCACGGGAAGCCGTGTATAATAAATACTATCGTCCGACTAATTATTATTTTGCCGATGTGCGGCAGTCTATTCAAATTGCCAAAGAACACGGGCTGTTTGTTTCTTTGAACTTGCTTTTCTTCCCCGGAGTAACGGACTGTGAAGAAGAAGTGGAAGTGCTTATTGAACTCGTGAATGCATATCATGTTGATTTTATTCAATTACGGAATTTAAATATTGACCCTGAAATGTATCTGAATTTATTGAAAGATATTGAATTTGGTCCCAGTGTCGGGCTTGCAAACTTCACCAGGCGTTTGCTGCACAGTTGTCCGCATTTGCAATTTGGGTATTTTAATCCTAAAATTTGTACGGACATATAAAGACGTTAGGCAGATTAAAAAAACAAAAGGGAGTCTATGCTCCCTTTTTCCCTTTTCATATCTTATACAGATTTTATTTTTGTGTTACGATTTAATAAAAAGTAACACATGAAAAAGAAAAATGCAAGCAATAATTTTTTGCTGCATATTTTTACTATATGGTATTTTGGCTTTGGAAAAGTATTTACTTGATTTTTCAGGAAGTTTATGAAAGAAAAGTTTATGCATTGTGAGGGTTTTTATGAAAAAAATATTGACTGTACTGTGTTTTTTGTTTTGTTTTGTGCATTTTTCAGCGCATGCTGAGGAAACTTTTTCTGCTGATCTTATTGAAAAATTTGAATTAAATACAATTCCTAATGTCTCTAAATTAATTGTTGTTGATACAACGCCCGCAAAGGCTCGAGCCTATATTTTGAAGCGTTTTAATAATACATGGATTTGCCTGAAAGAAACGCAGGCTGAAATAGGCATAAACGGGGCAAGAAAAAATAAAATGGAAGGGGATAATGTAACCCCGAAAGGTATGTATAATTTTATTATTACCATTGGCATGCAGGATAAACCTGATTGTTTGCTGCCCTATTATCAAATTAAAAAGGGCGATGTCTGGGTAACGGATCCGCAGTCAAAATATTATAATCTTTTTGTGCGCAAGGATACGGTTTTTATTGACTGGACATCACAAATTGATTTGGATAAACGCCCTATCCGCTATGCCTATGCCTTTGTTGTGGATTATAATATTTCCCACAGAGAGCCCTATATCGGGTCAGCGTTTTTTGTCCACTGCAGCAACGGCAAACCAACAGAGGGCAGTGTTGCCTTGCCGCGTTCCGTGATTGAATATTTGTTAACCTTTATTGACAAGGAAACAAAAATTTATATTTATTAACATATTAAAAAAATTAAGATACTTGCGTAAAATTTGATAACTTATTCTTAAAACTGAATATTTTATTGCCTTTTTTTGAAAAATACGTTAAACAGTGCCTGTAAGGAGCAAAAATATGTGTGGAATTATTGGTTATTGCGGACACAGACCGGCTGTACCTCTTATTTTAGAGGGCTTGAAACGTTTGGAATATCGCGGTTATGACTCCGCAGGCCTGGCATTTTTACAGATCAATAAACTGGAGGTTATCCGTTCAGAGGGCAAACTTTGCAACTTGGAAGAAAAAGTTGCAAAAACAGCCAGTACCTTTGCTCCTATTGGAATTGGGCATACGCGTTGGGCAACGCACGGACTTCCTGTAGAGAGAAACTCCCATCCCCATAGGAGCAATAATAATGCCCTTGCCATTGTCCATAACGGAATTATTGAAAATTTTCAGGAATTGAAAGACGAGCTTTTGCAAAAAGGCTATGTTTTTTATTCCGATACGGATACAGAAGTACTTGCCAATCTTATTGCTGACGAATTGGACATGTTATTTGATGCAAAATTTGCTAAAAAATATGTGCAAATGCAGGCGGAATTAGATAATCTTACCCGGAACCCTCTGCAATTTCTGCCTTTTGTGGAAGAAGCTTTCAGCAATGCACTGAAAAGAGCGCATGGCGCCTATGCTGTTGTTTTGCTGAGTCCACTTATTCCGCAGCATATTTTAGCCGCAAGATTGTCTGCTCCTTTGCTGCTTGGCATCGGCATCGGCGAATATTTTATTGCGTCCGATGTGCCCGCTTTCCTGCCCTATACCCGTGATGTTGTTTTTCTGGACGATAATGAATATGTTGTGCTCTGCGCAGGTTCATACACGGTAAAAAATATTTATGCCAGAGAAGAAATTGCCAAAACTGTACACCATATTCCCTGGGATTTGCAGGGAGCAGCCAAAGATGGCTATAAGCACTTTATGCTCAAGGAAATTATGGAACAGCCGCGGGTTTTGCAGGATTGCCTTGTGGGCAGATTACAGGACGATACGGTGTGTCTGCCGGAATTGGACGCGCTCGCTGTGCCTGACAGCATACGCATTGTGGCTTGCGGAACAAGCTATAATGCCGGTTTATGGTCCCGATATTATTTGGAACAATTTGCGCAAATTCCTGTGACTGTTGAAATTGCATCAGAATTTCGCTATAGAAAGCCTATTTTAAATAAAAATGAACTTGTTGTTGTGATCAGCCAGTCAGGGGAAACCGCTGATACTCTTGGAGCACTTCGCTTATGCAAAGAAAAAGGCTATCCTGTGCTTGGCATTTGCAATGTGCTGGGTTCTTCCGTGGCTCGGGAAGCTAATGTTTCGCTGTATACGCAGGCAGGACCGGAAATCAGTGTTGCGTCCACAAAAGCCATGCTCAGCCAAATGGTTGTCCTGCTTTTGCTTGCGCTTTATTATGGACAGAGAAAAAAACTTGCCTGCCCTGTAAAAGAAATTTTGAATGAATTGAAAGCATTGCCTGATATTTTGGAAAAGGCACTTCCAAAAATGCGTGATAAAGCCAAGGAATTTGCTTTCCAGTATGCTTTTGCCAAAAGCTTTTTCTATCTTGGACGCGGCACCGCATATTCTCTGGCTTTGGAAGGAGCGCTGAAGCTGAAAGAGCTCTCCTATATTCATGCGGAAGGGTATGCAACGGGCGAAATCAAGCACGGTCCTATTGCGCTGATTGACCCTGAATTTCCAACTTTTGCCATTGCCTTTGATGATGAAAATTTCAGCAAGGTGCGTTCCGGAATACAGGAAATAAAATCACGGCAGGGAAGAGTTATTTCTCTTTTACAAGAGGGCACGAGTCTTGAAAATGATGATTTGTGGTATATTCCCAAGACGAAATTGCCGGAATTTTTTGCTTTGCCTGCTATGCAGCTATTCAGTTATGAGATGGCGGATTATTTGGGAAAAGACGTTGACCAGCCTCGAAACTTGGCAAAAAGCGTGACCGTTGAGTAAGCACAGAGGAAACAGGCGGGGATATTTGAGGAAAGCATGGCTATATTAAATCTTTGTTTTGGCGATAATATGAGTTTTTTACCGGAGCTCGCTTCTGAGTCTGTGGATTTAATTTATATTGACCCTCCTTTTAATACAGGCAGAACGCAGGAACGCACACAAATAAAAACCGTTGCCAGTACCGAGGGAGACAGGGTTGGCTATCAGGGTCGCCGCTACAAGACTATTAAGCTTGGCACACTTGGCTATGCTGATATTTTTGATGACTATCTTGGTTTTTTAGAACCCCGCCTTGTGGAAGCACACCGCATCTTATCCGCCAACGGCAGTATTTTATTTCATATTGATTACCGTGAAGCCCATTATTGTAAATTGCTTTTGGATTATATTTTTGGGCGCGATTCCTTTATGAACGAAATTATCTGGTCTTATGACTATGGCGCACGGAGTAAAAAACGCTGGTCAGCCAAGCATGACAGTATTTTTTGGTATGCGAAAAATCCCAAAAAATATATTTATCATTATGATGCCATAGACAGAATACCGTATCTTGCCCCCTCTCTTGTGGGAAAAGAAAAGGCTGCCCGCGGCAAAACGCCCACAGACGTGTGGTGGCAAACTATTGTCAGTCCCAACAGCAAGGAAAAAACAGGGTATGCAACGCAAAAACCGCTAAAAATTATGCGCCGGATTATCAATGTGCACAGCAATGAAGATTCGGTGGTTATGGACTTTTTTGCCGGCAGCGGCTCTTTTGGCAAGGCAGCACTGGAACTTGGGCGCGATTGCTATTTGATTGATAAAAATCCGGCAGCCATAGAAGTGATGAAAAAGCGTTTTGAAGGCGAGCAAATTGTTTTTCGCGAACATGCACAAATTGTGAAATAAATTTTAGAGCATTTCCGAAAATAGTTGCAATTTATTTTTCTTGGGGGGAATTATTCCCCCCAACCCCCCTACACGCAAA
>CAOMFZ010000083.1 GCA_948482415.1 uncultured Mailhella sp. | reverse complement strand
GAGCGCTTCAAAATCACGTTTCAGCATGAGCACTTCGCCCCGCACCTCAATGCGCGTAAAAGGCAAATTATGTCCCAAATGCTGCGGCACATTGCGTATCGTTTTGACCGCAGAGGTAATCACTTCACCCTCTTCGCCGTCACCGCGGGTCAATGCCGATACCAACTCTCCATTTTCATAAATAATTTCAGCAGCTAAACCATCAAGTTTAGGGTCAGCCCACCATGTCTCCATGACATTCAAAGAAAGTTCTTTTTGCGTATTTTCCTTTGAAAAATAATTTTTCCCTTTCTGAATAAAATCTTCATATTCAGCCTGTGAAAACACGTTATCCAGTCCATACATGCGCAGTCTGTGTTTTGCCTTTTCCAAATAAGGCAGAACCTCTCCCCCGATTTTTTGTGTCGGGCTGTCTTTTGTCACAAGATCCGGATATTTTTCTTCAAGACTGACAAGCTCTTTATAGAGCATATCATATTCCTGATCGCTGATTTCAGGATTATCAAGGGTATGATAGAGGCGGTTATGCCGTTTGAGTTCACTTTTCAAAAATTCAAGCCGCGCTTTGTCTTTTTCTTCTCCCGTCAGCTCTGAAGTCAGTTCTGTTTTTTTTGTATCTTCTGTTCCAAATAATGAATATTGCTCTTTCATAACACTTCCTCTTGTGTTCCGCTCACAACAAGATATTCACGCAAAACTTTAATTCTGTCACGAACCTCTGCTGCCTGCTCAAATTCCAGTTCTTTTGCAAATTCGCGCATTTCTTTTTCAAGGCTGGTAATAAGTTTTGCAATTTCCTTAGGTTCAGTGGGCAGGGCGGCTTCTTCTTTTGCTTTTTTCGCCTTTTTGCCTTTTTTATCCTCCGGTCTGTACAAATTATCAAGGGGACTTTCAAGAGATTTTATAACGGTTTTAGGCACAATATGGTGTTCTTCATTGAATGCCATTTGCTTTGCACGCCGACGCATGGTTTCGTCAATGGCTGCCTGCATGGAATTAGTAATGCTGTCCGCATACAAAAGAACCCGCCCGCTGCTGTTTCGCGCAGCACGCCCAAAAGTTTGTATAAGTGCCCCTGTGGAGCGCAAAAAGCCTTCCTTATCTGCATCTAAAATCGCCACCAAAGAAACTTCCGGAATATCGAGCCCCTCACGCAAAAGGTTAATCCCCACCAGCACGCTGAATTCCCCGGAGCGCAAAGCCTTGATAATGGCAATACGCTCCAGCGTATCAATATCAGAATGTAAATAGCGCGTACTGATGCCCATATTGGAAAGATATTCCGTCAAATCTTCTGCCATACGTTTGGTCAGCGTTGTCACAAGCACACGTTCATTGCGTTCTGCCCGAAGCTTGCATTCTGCCACCAAATCGTCCATTTGTCCTTTGGTGGGGCGTATTTCAACAGGCGGGTCAACAAGCCCGGTCGGACGGATAATTTGTTCCACCACCAGCCCGTAACTTCTGTCCAATTCCCATTTTGCAGGCGTTGCAGAAACAAAAATGCTTTGGTGTATGCGGGAAAGAAATTCCTCAAACATGAGCGGTCTGTTATCCAAAGCTGACGGCAAACGAAAACCAAACTCCACAAGCGTTGATTTTCTTGACCTGTCGCCCTTATACATGGCTCCCACCTGCGGAATACTCATGTGCGACTCATCAACAAATAAAAGAAAATCCTCAGGAAAATAATCCAAAAGCGTTGCAGGAGCCTGTCCGCATTTACGGTTATCCAAATGCCGCGAATAGTTTTCAATGCCGTTGCAGTAGCCAAGTTCCTGCATCATCTCCAAATCAAGCTGAGTACGCTGCTCAAGGCGCTGTGCTTCCACAAGCTTATTGGCATTTTTCAGTTCAATCAGCCGCTGCGTCAGTTCTGTGCGGATATCGTCCATGGCACGAACCAGGTTATCACTGTCAGAAACATAGTGACTGGCAGGATAAATAACGGTTTTGGAAATCTGTCCGAGCGTATTGCCTGTCAGCGGGTCAATTTCCAAAATCCGCTCCAATTCATCGCCAAAAAATTCCAAATGCAAAGCCCGTTCATGCTCGTATGCGGGGATAATTTCCAGCACATCGCCGCGCACCCGAAACGTGCCGCGGTGGAAATCATAATCATTGCGCGTATACTGCACTTCCACCAGCCGCTTGATAATATCGTCCATGCTGATATGCTGTCCCTCTTCAATGGGGATAATCAGCTTGGCATAAAATTCCGGGGAACCCAAACCATAAATACAGGATACAGACGCCACAATAATCACATCACGCCGTGTCAAAAGAGCATGGGTCGCGGCATGGCGGAGTTTATCGATATTGTCATTTATGGAACTGTCTTTTTCAATATAGGTATCAGAAGAGGGAACATAGGCTTCCGGCTGGTAATAATCATAATAACTGACAAAATATTCCACCGCATTTTCAGGGAAAAACTCCCGAAATTCCGCATAAAGCTGGGCAGCAAGCGTTTTATTATGGGCAAGAATAAGGGCCGGACGATTGGTGCGGGCTATGACATTTGCCATGGTAAAAGTTTTTCCGGAACCCGTTACCCCCAAGAGAACTTGACTTTGCACCCCGTTATTGATATTTGCCGCAAGCTCGTCAATGGCTTCCGGCTGATCCCCTTTTGGGCTGTATTTTGTTACTAATTTAAAGGGTTTTTGTGAAATCGTATTTTCTGCCATGCTCATCTCCAAAGCAAAGTATCTCGTATAATATGCTGCATGGCAAGTTTTTAATTTAGGAAAATTTCCTTATTTTTTCTTTCCCAAAGCAATAATACCAAAACACAGCAGAATACACATGGCAAGAACAACAAACATTGTTTTATCCAAACCATACCCATAGGCAATAAAGCCTAAAAAAGGCGGAAAAAATAAAAGTCCGCTGTATGCAAAAATGGATACGGCTGCACACGCTTTAGCTGTATTCACATTGGGATACTTTCCTGCCTGGCTGAATAAAACAGGAGCAAGAGGTGAAAGCCCCATTCCCATAAGAGCGAAACCAAACACAGCAAAGATTGTTTCCTGCAAAAAGATTGCCATAGACAAACCGATCACCGCAGTCATTGTTCCAAAGGTACAAAGTTTCATATCTCCGAAATGTTCCCGCATTCTGTCTCCAAAAAAACGGCTGAACATTGCTGTAATGGAAAAACCTGCATACACAAGAGCGGCAGCTTGTTCTGACGCCCCTTTAATATCATGCATAAACAAACTTCCCCATTCTCCAATTCCTCCTTCACTCGCATTGGAAAGCATAACTAATATTCCGCAAAAAACAACAAAAAGAGGAATAAATGTTTTAACCGCTGTTTCTTCTTTTTCTTTTGCTTCAAACGTTTCAGACAATAAATATTGATGTGCCTTAAAAAGAAAGAGAAAATATATTCCAAGCATGACCAATACATTAGGTAAAAAGCCATAACCCAAACCAGCAAATATCGAACCTGACAATGCCCCAATCACTCCGCCAAAACTATAAGAAGCATGCATAAACGCCATACAGGAAGCGGTATATTTTTTTTCAATCTGCACACCCTGCGTATTCATGGAAACATCAACAAAACCTGTGCCTAACCCTGCTGGAATTGCACATAATCCCAAAAGATACGGATGAGAAGCAAACCCCATTAAAATAAATGCAATAAGAACAATGACAGTTCCATAAAGAAGTACATTCCTGTTTCCCAATTTTTTGAGAAACCAAGAACTTGCAAACAAACTAACTAAACTAGCCCCGCCAAAACAGAAAAGCATAAGCCCAATTTGTGCCTCATTTGCACCAGTTTGTGCTTTTAAAGCCGGTAAGCGCGATGTGAAAAGTCCATACGTTATCCCTGGACAAATAAAGAAATACGCACATGCCAACCGAACAAGCGTAAATTCAGACAATTTCATTTAAATCTCCGTATAATTTTTATTTAAATAAAACAGTTGCTTTTTCTTGCCTAAAATATAAACTATGGGGCAACACCGGAGTCAAGATAAAATATGAAAAATAAAAAATATTTTAAAATCAATGAATTTGCAAAATTATGCCACACCACAAAAGATACGCTTTTGCATTATGATAAAATGAAAATATTAACACCTTATTATACTGCAGAAAATAACTACCGCTATTATACTATTAAACAATTTTTTGAATATACTTTAATCTCCATTTTAAAAGAAACTGGAAGTACGCTTCATGAAATAAAAGATTTTTTAACGAACTATAGCTCCGCTCAACTCATTGATACCCTTAATGAACGCATAGAATATTTAAAAAAAGAACAACAAAAAATTGCAGAACGCATTTCCATGTTTTCAACGCTGACAACACTTGCAAATCAGGCATTAACCATTGAATATGATAAACTTTTTTTTGAAGAACGAGAGAAAGAAACCATTTATTTATTTCCTGTCGCAATGGAAAATTTTATACAGTTAAACACTTGTGCTGCTTGCTATTCTGAATTTCTTGCCAAATATTTAAAAGAAGGCTGGAACGATACGGCTCCCCCTTATGGCTTAATAATAACCAAACAAAATGTTATCAAAAACGCTTTTAAAATTAACTATCTCTTTTCACGGAATATTGAGAAAGTACATATTAAAACAAGAATTATAAAAAAAGGATATTATGCCTGCTGCCTGCATAAGGGAACAATAGACAGCCATGAACAAGCGTATTATACTTTCCTCCATTCCCTCAAAGACCAAAATTTAATCCCGCAAAGCGACCTTTTTCTTTTTGACCAAATGAATTATCTTATTGGAGACAATAATGATATTTTTATTATTAAGTATGCAATAAAAATAAGCTAAAGAAATACACATGGAAAACATTGTCCTTTTTATCCCCATAACCGCCTATATTTTAGACGCAATTTTTGGTGAGCCAGCCGCAAAATTCCACCCTGTCTGCTGGCTTGGGAACACTGCCCTTTTTCTGGAACAAAAAAATCTTCCCTCACAGCAAAGCCATTCCCGGCAATTTTTGTATGGAATTGCCTGCACAAGTATTTTAATTCTGTTTTTTGCCATACTGCCTTTGCTTGCCTTTTGTGTTCTCAAAAAATATTGTTTGTACTATTTTGTTGATTTTTATGATTTTTTTGCGTTTCTTTTTGCAAGTATCATGCTTTACCTTTGCGTTGCGCCTAAAAGTTTAGTCCAGCATGTTGAAGCCGTACAAAAAGAACTAATGCAAAATAATATCCCGCAGGCACAAATCAAACTTTCGTATATTGTGGGCAGAAATACAAAAAAAATGGACGAACACGGCATCATCCGTGCGAGTATTGAAAGCCTTGCCGAAAATTCCCTTGACAGCGCCATTGCCAGTTTTTTCTGGTTCAGCCTTGGATATTGGCTTTTTTCCCATGAGGGAGCAATTTTCTTTCCGCTTCTGCACAGAATAATCAATACCCTTGACGCCATGTGGGGAAAAAAAAATGAAAAATATTTTTACTTTGGCAAATTTCCAGCCCGCTTTGACGATATGCTGAACTATCTTCCTGCACGGCTGTGCTTTTATTTTATTCTTCTTGCCTGCCTGTGCATTAAAGAATGTAACTATAAAAATGCATATGTTATAGGCAAAAAATACCGCAGTAAACACGCAAGCCCCAATTCCGCATGGGCAGAAGCGCCGTACGCCGGGGCATTAAATCTCAAGCTCGCCGGACCTGTTTATTACGGTGATTTTTTCTGTGACTACCCTTACTTGGGAGAAGGAAGCCTTGACGCGGCACAAACGCACCTTGAAACAGCATTAAAAATTTGCCACGCCAGCATTTTTATTTGCCTTGTTTTCTGCACTGTTTTTTTATTTTTAGTGAACTAATCCAGCGTCCGTTTAAAAATTTTCGTTGCCAGAAAAAGAACCAGGCAGCAGAAAAATGCCAGGGGAATAATATTGGGCATAAGTTCTGCCCAGCCGCTGCCTTTTAAAAACGCTCCGCGCACAGCCCTGTTGAAATAGGTAAGCGGCAAAATATTTCCTATACACTGCGCCCACTTGGGCATGCCGGCAAAAGGAAACATGAATCCTGACAGCATAATATTCGGCAAAAAATAAAAAATCGTCATCTGCATGGACTGCAGCTGATTTTTGGCAAGAGATGAAATCAAAATCCCCACGGAAAGATTGGCAATAATAAATAAAGCCGTTGCAAAATAAAGCGCCAACCCGTCGCCAAAAAACGGCACATGGAAAAGCAAGCGTGCAAAACAGGCGATAATGCCAACCTGAATATGGGCAATAAAAATATACGGAACAATTTTGCCAGACATTATTTCAAAGGGATTCACCGGCATTGCCAGAATATTTTCCATTGTTCCGCGCTCCCGCTCCCTGGTCACAGCAAGGGAAGTCATCATAACCGTTGTCATGGTCAGCACAACCCCCATAAGAACCGGAACAATATTATAATGAGTTATGCCCTCCGGATTATAGAGTTTATGCACAATAACAGAAAACGGTCTGAAATTGTTCAATAAAAAACTGGCGCTGCCTTTAAACTCCTTTTGGACAACTGAACGGATGATTCCTTCCAAAGCCCCCACTGCCCCGCCAACAGCCATGGGGTCGGTTGCGTCCGCTTCAATCAGGATTTGCGGCTGCTTTCCCCGCAAAACATCCTGCGAAAAATTAACCGGGATAGAAATGACAAATTGAAAATCCCCTTTTAACAGCCCGTTTTTTGCCTCTTCTTCATTTACTGTATTCTTCAATTCATAATATTCAGAATTTTTTAAGCTTTGGGCAAAACTCCGTGTAAAAGGTGTTTGCTCACCCACGACCAGGGCTGTCGGCAAGTGTTTTGGATCATTATTAATCGCATAGCCAAAAAGCAAAAGCTGCACAATGGGAATACCAATAATCATGCCAAAGGTCAGCCTGTCACGCTTTAATTGCAAAAATTCCTTGACCACAATAGCCCACCAGCGCGACACAGAAAAAAAATTACTTTTGTTCATTTTGAACATGGGACGCTCCAAAATTATCCTGGGAATTGTTCATCATATAAATAAATACATCTTCAAGGCTTGTTTCCATGGGCTCCACATGGCAATTTTTCGCCATTTTTTTCACGGTATTATAAAGCATATTTTTATCCGTGCTGCTCACATGCAAAGAAGAGCCAAAAACAACAGTCTGTTCAATTTCCGGCATTTCTTTCAGCTGATCGGCTAACGCAATAAGATTATCCCCAGCTACCGCAACGGTATATATCTTCTGCCCTGCAATAATTTCCTTTGCCGTGCCTGATGCCAAAAGTTTTCCATAGGAAATATAGGCAAGTTTGTGACAGCGCTCTGCCTCGTCCATATAGTGCGTACTGACTAAAACAGAAATCCCTTCTGCCGCAAGCTTATGGAGCTCATCCCAAAAATCACGGCGGGCTGTGGGGTCAACGCCTGCGGTTGGCTCATCAAGCAAAAGAAGTTTTGGCTTGTGCATCATGCAGGCAGCAAGGGCAAGGCGCTGTTTCCAGCCGCCGGAAAGAGAGCCAGTAATTTGTTTCGCCCTGTTTTGCAGATTCAAATTGACCAGCGTTTCTTCCACCAGAGCTTTTTTATTGTCCATTTCATAAAGCCGTGCAATAAATTCCAAATTTTCCTGTATGGTTAAATCATCCCAAAAGGAAAACTTCTGCGTCATATAGCCCACTTTTGCTTTGATTTTCTGGCTTTCCTTCAAAATATCATAGCCAAGGCATGTCCCATAGCCGGAATCAGGCGTCAGCAAACCGCACATCAGCCGGATACAGGTTGTTTTTCCGCTGCCATTGGGACCAAGAAAGCCATAGATTTCTCCCTGCTCCACGCAAAGGGATACATTATCCACAACTTTTTTTGTGCCAAATGTTTTAGTTAAATCATGCACATCAACGGCGAACATACGCATACCTTATTCGGAAAGGCTGACACTCACAGGCTGCCCTGCATGCAGTAATTTTCTGACTTCCAGTTCCTCTGGAACTGCCTCGATCATATAGACCAGTTTTGAACGGGTTTCATTGCTGTAAATCACAGGCGGTGTATACTCGCAGCTTGGAGAAATATAATTAATTTTTGCTGCATAGCTCTGATCCGCCCCGTCAACATGCACATAAACTTTCTGCCCATACTGCACTTTTGATAACAATTCTTCCGGAACATAAAAACGTATTTTAATTTCATCCTGTAATAAAAGCCAGACTACGGGACTGCCCGCCTGCACCCATTCCCCTTCGTTATACAGTGTATCATAGACTAAACCAGCACTGGGAGAATAGAGCTGTTTTTGGACTAAATCCCATTCTCTTTGGGCAACAATGGCTTTGGAGGCTTCATAACGGGCACTTTGGGCTTCTATCTGCTGTTCACGGTTGGGCAGCTGATACACTTCCACCTGGTGCATAAGCTCTGAAACTTTTTCATTGCCTGCTTTTGCATTGGCTCGTAAGGTATCCAAATCCTGCCTGGAAATTGCCCCTTTTGCTGCCAGTTCCTGATTACGCTTTAAAAGAACATTGGCATTTTTCGCTTCTGCCCGTGCCTGATTGAGCATTGCCGTTGCCATGGCAATTTCTTCCGGACGCTTGCCCACTTTCATATCATTAAGCTGTGCCAGGGCGCTTTGCATTTCACCTTTTGCTTGAGCCAAAGCATATTTTTCCGATTCATTTTCCAATTCAAAAACAAGCATATCTTTTTGAATTTGCTCACCTTTTACTACATGCAGTTTTTCAAGCCGCCCAGAGCGGGAAGAAGATAAATACAAATATTCCCCCTCAACATAGCCTTGAAACATATCCTTTTCGCTGCCGCAGGCTGAACAAAGCAAAAAAACAAGGGCAAGCAAAAATTTTTTCATTGCTGATTTCCTTTTGAAACATACAAACCATTCTCAAGCAGGGCTAAAACATGTTTCTTGTATGTTTCCTTTTCTATTTCAGATAATTGCAGAACAGAAGCCAATAAATCATGGGCAATAAGCGGGAATATGATAAGCCCAATAATAGAAATAATAATATGGGCTGCTTGTAATTCTGGATTAATTTTTCCCTCTTCCTGTGCATGGATGAAAATTTGCAGAACAGCCTGCAATTTTTCTACAGGATAATGCTTTACAAACCGTTCTCTAAAATTTCCTCCAACATTAAATATTTCCCTGTTCCATAATTCAGGGAAAAGCGGCTCTTCTTCCATGACTGTAAAAAGCCTGTCTACAAAAATTTTCAAAAGTTCAGGCACAGAAACGATATTTTCAATCCCATTCCAAACATATTCAATCTTTGGCATAATACGTTCTGCCATGATTGTATCGAGCAGCCCTTCCCAATTCCTGAAATAGTAATGAACCATGGCAGACGTAACGCCAGATTTTTCCGCAATTTGTGCAACCGTTGTTTCGCTTACCCCATGCTTGGCAAATAAAAATATTGCACTGTCCAAAATACGATCGCGCTTATTTTCGCCTGCCTGCGCCTTGGGGCGTCCCTTGCCCAAATTTTTTTGTAT
>CAOMFZ010000082.1 GCA_948482415.1 uncultured Mailhella sp. | reverse complement strand
GGGAAGATTGAGCGTATCCAAATCCTTATTGCCTACAAAGCTGTAGTTGATAGCTTCGTTCATGCCAAGACCGGCAAGGAAATTTTTTGCCCGCATGATGAAATGGTGACGTTCTTCCGGATCACCGCATTTTTCAAGGGTATGGGAAAGTCTTGGCAGGGTTGCAGGCATATTGTCAATGCCGTTGAAAATGGCAATTTCTTCTACTAAATCTGCTTCACGGGTCAAGTCGTAACGGCGTCCCGGTGCATAAACAGTCCAGGCGTCCTTGCTTGTTTTTTCAATTTTGCAGTCAAGGGCAAGGAGTGTTTTTTCGCAAAATTCTTCACTGACAGGAATACCCAGCACAAATTCCGGACGGCTTGGGTGGAAAGTGATTTTTGCAGGGCTGAATGGTTTTGGCTCTGCTTTGCAAATACCTTTGCGCACTGTGCCTTTTGCATAGATCTGCATCAGTTCAGCCGCTCTGTCAAGGGCATATGCCATGCCTTCCTGATCAACGCCGCGTTCAAAGCGATAGCTTGAATCAGAGCTCAAACCTAAACGGCGTGCAGTGCGGCGAATACGGGCAGGTTTAAATAATGCACATTCAAGGAAAACTTTTTTACTGCTGTCAGAAATTTCTGTTGCAAGTCCGCCCATAACACCCGCCAGTGCAATGGCATTTTCAGCATCACAAATAAGACCGTCGTTTTCTTTGAGGGTACGTTCCTGACCGTCAAGCGTGGTGAATTTTTGTCCGTCTTTTGCTGATTGGACAATGATTTTATTGCCTTTCAGGGTTTCAGCATCAAAAGCGTGCAAAGGCTGACCGAGTTCCATAAGAATATAGTTGGTAACGTCAACAAGGTTGGAAATGGGGCGAAGTCCTACAGCAGCAAGGCGATAGCGGATCCAGTAGGGGGATTTTTCCGTGGTGCAGTTTTCAATCACACGTCCTGAATAGCAGGGGCAGAAGTCAGTGTCTTTGATTTCAATGGCATATTCGTTTGAGCAGTCGCTGCCTTGTTCATTTAATTGTATTTTGGGCAAGGTCAAAGGCAAATTGTAACTTGCAGCCACCATGCGGGCAAGTCCAAGCACGGACAGACAGTCGGCACGGTTTGGGGTAATGCTGATATCCAAAACTTCAGTATCCATTTCCATGGCTTCCACAAAAGGCGTTCCCACTTTGAAAGCATTGCCGTGTCTGTCTGTTTCAGGAAGAACAAGAATACCGGAATGGTCGTCGCTGAGCCCCATTTCCCGTTCAGAACAAATCATTCCATGGGAGGGTACACCGCGAAGTTTTGCTTTTTTGATTTGAAATCCTCCCGGCATGGTGGAGCCGACAGGGGCAACAACAACAAGCTGTCCTGCGGCAACATTAGGCGCACCGCAGACAATAGTCACGGGTTCTTCTGCGCCGAGGTCAACAGAGCAAACATGCAGGTGGTCAGAATCAGGATGATCTTCGCAGGTGAGCACGCGTCCGAGTATGAGTTCTCTAATTTCATGGAAAGGGTGGACAATTTCTTCAAGTTCCAGCCCAAGCATGGTGAGATGTTCGCCAAGTTCTTCTGCTGTTCCTTTATAAGGCACAAATTCACGAAGCCAATTTAAACTCAATAACATGGTCAATTCCTTATATTAAAAGAGATTATGCACCCGTGAATTGGGATAAATATCTCATATCATTTTCAAAATTAATACGCAAATCAGTAATGCCGTATTTGAGCATTGCAATACGTTCAACGCCAAGTCCAAAGGCAAAGCCTGTCACTTCACCGGGATTATAGCCAACAGATTCAAAAACAGCAGGGTCAACCATGCCGGCGCCCAGAATTTCAAGCCAGCCGGTTGTTTTACAAATACGGCAGGGGTTGCCGTCAGCTAAATGGCCTTTGCCGCCGCATTGAGTACAGCTCATATCCACTTCAACGCTGGGTTCCGTGAAAGGGAAAAAGCTGGGGCGAAAACGTACTTTGGTTTGTTTGCCGAAAACTGTCTGCAAAAAGGCAGTAAGGGTTCCGCGCAAATCTGCCATGGTAATGTGTTTATCCACAACCAATCCTTCAATTTGGTGGAACATGGGGGTATGGGTAAGGTCAGAGTCGCGGCGGTATACTTTGCCCGGAGCAATAATTGCCAGCGGTGGTTTATTTTTGAGCATGGTACGAATCTGCATGGTGGAAGTATGGGTACGAAGCACCACTTTATCTTGAATATAAAGAGTATCCTGCATATCACGGGCAGGGTGTTCCGGAGGCATATTGAGGGCTTCAAAACAGTGGAAATCCGTATCAACTTCAGGACCTGAGACAATTTGATAACCCATGTTCTGGAAAACAGACGTTACTTCCTGCATGGCGCGGGTAATGGGGTGAAGGGAACCCTGCCAGGGCTTTCTGCCGGGAATTGTTGCGTCAAAATTTGCAAGCAGGGACGCTTCTTTTTCCTGTTCCATGGCAATTTTGCGTTCTTCAAGCATGTTTGTCAGTTTGTTTTTTACAGCATTGGCAGCCTGACCAAAGGCAGGGCGTTCTTCGGGGCTAAGCTCCGGCAAGCGTGACATAATTTGTGCCAAATGGCCCTTTCTGCCAAGGAAATTTACTCGCTGTGCTTCAAGTTCCTGCAGGGAAGTAAGGCTTTGCAGGGCTTTTTCCAATTCACTTGCGAGGTTATCAAGTTGACTTTGAATATCCATTCTAAACTCTCGTACTAAAAAATTTTGGGATAAAAATGAAAAAAAGGTAGAATAAGCAATAGCTTACCCTACCTAAAACATTGCAATAAGTGTGGGAGATTAAGCAAGTTTAGCTTTCGCTAATTCCACAAGAGCAGCAAAGTCTGATTTTTCACGAACAGCTAAATCGGCAAGCATTTTGCGGTTGATAACAACACCGGCAAGTTCCAAGCCGTGCATAAAACGTGAATAGGAAAGACCGTTCAAACGTGCACCAGCGTTGATACGCATAATCCAAAGTTTACGGAAATCACGTTTGCGGAGTTTGCGTCCGTGATAAGAATAGACTAAGGAACGTTCTACAGCTTCACGGGCGATACGATACAAACGGCTGCGGCCGCCACGGAAACCTTTTGCTAAATCTAAATATTTTTTATGTCTGCGATGACTTGCAAGACCTCTCTTTACACGCATGGAATACCTCCAATAATCAACTTCACGAGGCGGAGATCGTCATAAGCCAGTGAAGTGTTTAAATATGTTAAATAATTTCAATAAAAAGTGTCAATTATGCGTAAGGCATAAGACGACGAACAGCTTTTGCGTTGGTGTTGTCAACAATAGCGCCTTGACCTAAAAGCATACGGCGTTTTGCACATTTTTTGGTCAAAATGTGACGTAAGCCTTGGCGACGACGGCGGAATTTACCGCTACCTGTCACTGTGAAACGCTTTGCGGCAGAGCGACTCGTTTTCATTTTAGGCATGAGTTTCTCTCCTTTCCTTAATTCTTGCATACAGAAATTGTACGCATACAATGTTGAGAAAGTTATTTTGCATTTTTTTTAATAAAAAGCAAGCAAAAATTTTGCTTTTTAATTAATTTTCATCATCAACAGAAAGAGCAGCCAGGAATGCTTCCTGCGGAAGTTCCACATTGCCCATGCGTTTCATGCGTTTTTTGCCTTCTTTTTGCTTTTCAAGAAGTTTGCGTTTACGGGTGATGTCACCGCCGTAGCATTTTGCAGTCACGTTTTTGCGGAAAGCGGAAACTGTTTCGCGGGCAATAATTTTTTGACCAATGGCAGCTTGAATGGCAACTTCAAAGAGTTGGCGCGGAATGGTACGTTTGAGCTTCAATGCCAAATTTCTGCCGTAGTAATAGGCTTTGTCTTTGTGCACAATAACGGCGAGCGCGTCAACAGGGTCGCCGTTGAGCATAATATCCAGCTTGACAAGATTGGAGGCACGGTAATCAATGGGCTCATAATCCATGGAGGCATACCCTTTTGTGCCGGATTTGAGCCGGTCAAAGAAATCATAGACAATTTCGGCAAAGGGCAGTTCATAGGTAATAATCACGCGTGAAGACGTTAAATAGCCCATATTCTTTTGAATACCGCGTTTTTCTTCACAAAGTTTGAAGACATTGCCCACATATTCCTGGGGTACATGGATATCCATTTTGACATAGGGCTCATAAAGTGTATCAATTTTAGCCGCATCAGGAAGTTTTGAAGGGTTATCAATGGATAATTCTTTTCCGTCAGTAGTTAACACCTTATAAATAACAGAAGGCGCCGTGGCAATAAGTTCCACTTGAAATTCCCGTTCAAGGCGTTCCTGAATAATTTCCATGTGCAGAAGTCCAAGGAAACCACAGCGGAAGCCAAAGCCAAGAGCCTGGGAAGTTTCCGGCTCAAAACTAAAGGCAGCATCATTGAGCTGTAATTTTTCAAGAGCAGTTTTCAGATTTTCATAATCAGCTGAATCGGTTGGATAAAGTCCGCAAAAAACCATGGATTGTACTTCTTTAAATCCCGGAACAGGCTCATTGGCGGGGTTGCTTGCAAGGGTAATGGTATCACCCACGCGCGCATCGCCCAGTTCCTTGATATTGCCGCATAAAAAGCCTACTTCGCCGGCACCCAGTTCTTTCATGTCACGGGCAGTAGGAGAAAATACCCCTAAGCGGATAACTTCGTATTCCTTGCCTGTTGCCATAAGACGAATCATGTCGCCTTTTTTGATTTTACCGTCTATAATTCTGAAAAGAATAACAACACCTTGATAGGAATCATACCAGGAGTCAAAAATAAGGGCTTTTAAAGGCGCATCCAAATCACCTTTTGGCGCAGGCAAACGTTCTACAATGGCTTCTAAAACCTTATCAATATTGAGTCCTGTTTTCGCGGAAACAGGCACGGCGTCCGTACAGTCCAGCCCGATGCTTTCTTCAATTTCATGGGCAACACGTTCCACATCAGCGCTTGGCAAGTCAATTTTATTGAGCACAGGCACAATTTCATGATTGTGGTCAAGTGCCAGATAAACATTGGCAAGCGTCTGCGCTTCCACGCCTTGTGTTGCGTCAACAACCAGCAAAGCGCCGTCGCAGGCAGCAAGGGAACGGGAAACTTCATAGTTAAAGTCAACGTGTCCGGGGGTATCGATGAGGTTTAAAATATAGTTTTTGCCGTTTTTATCTGTATAGGGAATGCGAACAGTCTGGGCTTTAATGGTGATGCCGCGTTCCCGTTCGATGTCCATATTATCAAGGTATTGGTCCTTTTTTTCACGGTCGCTGACGAGGTTGGTAAATTCTAAAATTCTGTCTGCAAGGGTAGATTTACCGTGGTCAATGTGGGCAATAATAGAGAAGTTTCTGATATGATCTAAATTTGAATTTGCCATAGTTTGTTATGAATTGGCTTTACCAAAGCCGGGTATGTAGAGCTTGCGCTCCAGTGCATGAAGTATCCATGTTGCCAAAGTGACTAAAAATAAATAATAACAGCCAGCTATCAAATAAATTTCTGTTGGTCTGAACGTTCTTGAAACCAAAATTTTTGCTTCGCCTGTCAATTCGATGTGGGTGACAATATAGGCAAGGGAGCTGTATTTTATGAGGTAAATGATTTCATTGCCGCAGCCGGGAATGGCTTTCCTGAAGGCCTGCGGAATGATAATTGACCAGATAATTTGAAATTTTGTCATGCCAAGGGCTTGCCCTGCCTTGATTTGTCCCTGCTTTATGGAAAGAAGTGCTCCGCGGATATATTCGGACTGATACGCGCCCGTACAGAAAATAAAGCCAAGCAGTGCCGCCTGATAGGGGTCTAAATATATTTTGACAACAGGAAGATACGGCAAGCCGAAATATAAAATCATGAGCTGAATAGTCAAAGGGACACCGCGGATAACGGCAACAAAGGTGTCAGCAATTTTTTTTATCCATTTTGTTCCGAAAACACGCAGAACACCCATAAAAATGCCAAAAGCTCCGCCCACAAGCGCAGCAGGAATAATCAGCCACAGACTTTCGATAAGTCCTTTATTTAATTTGGGGATTACACGTTCCAAATAAAATGCTAAATCGGTAAATTCCATGGTTATTCCTCATTACTTGTGTTGGTAATGATATGAAGTTTGGAGCAAAAATCAAGAGTACGGGTTTTTGCCCCCTCGGCAAGGAGCACTTTTGGTGTGTCTTTTTCAATAATAACGCCATGTTCCATGAATAAAACTTCGGTAGCAAGGGAGCGCACAAAATCCATTTGGTGAGTTGCCATAATCATGGGCATGCCTCCATGGGCAAGGTCTTGGATAACAGCCATTACTTCACCCACAAGTTCCGGGTCAAGGGCAGATGTCGGTTCGTCAAGTAAAAGAATTTTGGGATCCATGGCTAGCGCTCTGGCAATGGCAACACGCTGTTTTTGTCCGCCGGAAAGCTGGGCAGGGTAGAGTCCTGCACGGTTGGCAAGTCCTACTCGTTCCAATTCTTTTCTTGCTCGTTTTTGTGCTTCTGCCTTGGAAAGTTTATGTACTTTGACAAGAGCCAAACAAATATTATCAAGGGCAGTTAAGTGGTCAAATAAATTGAAATCCTGAAAGATCATGCCTACATTTTGGCGCAAATGGCAAAGTTCTGCATTGCTTTGCCCATTAATTTTCTTGCCTTCAAGATAAATTTCACCCTCGTCAGGCGGAATAAGGTAATTGATACACTGCAAAAGCGTACTTTTCCCTGCCCCGGAAGGACCAATGAGAACTTTGAGTTCTCCGGCATGTATATCAAGGGAAACAGTATCCAAAATTTTTCTGTTTCCCAGAGTGAGTGAAATATTCTTTACACTTAAAAGAGCTGTCATAAATTTATCCTTGGAATGTACGGAAATTATACGGAAAGCGTATAGCCGGGAATAGCAAATTTACGTTCCACATGGCGTAAAATCCGTATTCCCACAAGCGTGATAAGAAAATATAAAAAGCCTGCTGTAATATAAAGAGGCAAATATTCATAGGTACGGGAAGCAACAAAATGGGCTCTTGCCATAATTTCTGAAGCGCCGACAGCAAAACAAAGGGCAGAGTCCTTGAGTAAAATAGAAAATTCATTGGACCAGCCGGGAATGGAAAGGCGCAGGGCTTGAGGAAGAATAATATTTTTGATGATTTGTGCATTGGTCATGCCGAGAGCAGAACCTGCTTTGAATTGTCCCATGGGCAGGGATTGAATGGAACCGCGGAAAATTTGAGACTGATAGGCAGAACTAGCCAGCCCCAGTACAAGCCCGGACGCCGTGAGGGCGTCTAAATTCAAGCCAATAACATTAAATAAGCCGAAATAAAAAAGGAAAAGCAGCAATAAAATAGGAACACCGCGGAAAAACCATACATATAAGCCGACCATGCGGCGAATGGCGCCATTGCCATAGACCTGCATAATAGCAAGCGGAACGCCAAGGCAAAAGCCAAGACTGAGCGCCCCCACAACAAGCAAAACAGTAATATAGGTACCCTCAAGAATATAGGGCAAATTGATAATAATAGTTTTTAAGGTTTCCACGATTTTCCCGGTAATATTAAAATAAAAAGGGCAAAAAATAACTTTTTGCTCATGGTATGGGCGTACCTGTGATGAGGTACGCCCAAAGAAAGTTTTAGTGATTGCTTAAATATTTAGCGTGTAATTCTTCCCAATACGGGTCTTTCTTCAAAAGTTCATAGCCTTCATTGATGAGCTTCAAAAGTTCTTCGTTATCTTTGTTGACTGCTACGCCAAAATCATCGCCTGGAGCATATTCTCCGACAACTTTGATAGCTTTGCCGTTTTTGATAGCGTCTTTAGCCGGAGCTGAGTCAATGGCAATGGCGTCAACACGTCCGTTTAAAAGGTCTTCAACGCTCATTGGAGGAGAATCATAAAGACGTAAGGTGATGTCTAATTTTTCATTGTCAATGCGGGACTGCAAAAGGTCGTGTTCGTTGGTGCCGCGCTGTACGCCAAGGGTGAATTTGCCTTTAAAAAGCTCTTCAACAGTAAGGTTTGAATCGTTTTTTACAGCAATATATTTTTTAATGGAGTGGTATGGAGTTGAGAAATTAACAGCTTGTTTTCTTTCTTCGGAAATGCTCATACCGGAACAAATCATATCAATTTTTTTGGCTTGCAGAGCAGGAATAATACCGTCCCAGTTAATTGGAGTATGCTGAACTTCAAATCCCATTTTTTTTGCAATCCAGTTCATGGATTCAATGTCAAAACCGGTAGAATTTCCTTGCTCATCGATAAAGGAGAAAGGAGGATAGTTGGCGTCAATGCCGTTAATGTAGGTTTTAGCCTGAGCAAAAGGTGCTAAAGCCAAAACTAAAAAGGTTACAACCAAAGCATAAAAGCGTTTCATAATAGCTCCTGCGTTAAAAAATTAATGGGAAGTTCACATACCTTGATTGAAATTGTCAATAATTTCAAATCGCTATTATTATATAGTAAACTATGAAAAATTGCAACTTGTTTATTTTGTCAAATAAGGATAAGGTACAAAAAATTTTTTGAGGTATTTTATGTGCAGGATTAGGAACATATTGAAATATATTTCTTTTCTTTTTCCGGTGATTTTTGGAACTGCGCTTATTTTATTTGCAGATAAGGGCGAAAGCGAAAGCCGGGATTTGGAAACGGAACTTTTTTCAGAAGAAAAAAGTCTGGTGCAGAAAAACAAGGTCAAAGTTGTCACTGTGTATGATGGTGACAGTCTTGATGTTATGGGCAAGAATGGAGAGAGAATTAAGCTCCGTTTATATGGCATTGACGCACCGGAAAAAGGGCAGCATTTTGCCAATACGGCACGGGCTTTTTTAGAGGATTTGACAGAAAATTCTTTATATACGCTTGATGTGCACTATAAGGATAAATATAACCGCTATGTTGCTGTATTATATGACGAAAATGGTATTGCCGTGCAGGAGGATTTAATCAGAAACGGCTTTGCCTGGGTGTATCCAAGATTTTGCGATGATGTTATTCTTTGCGTGGGCTGGCAAAGCGTGCAGGACGAAGCAAAAAATTCCCGCCAAGGCTTATGGCAGGAAGAAAATCCTATTACCCCCTGGGATTATAAACACCATAAGAAATAGAAATTAAATTTGGGATAGATTATGAATGAAGAATATACAAAAATGTCGGAAACAGAATATTTGCAATCTATTCCCGGCATGGAAGAAAAAATTATTGAGGGTTTAAATACTCCAGAGGAAGAATGTATTAAGGAGAAAGAAGTTATTTGGTAGGATATTTGCGAGATTGTATTAATTTTATTTATCGTAAATTACATTTGAACATTTCCAGATAACATTCAGATTATAAAGCTTAAAAAGTTTTGTAAAGGGGTGCAGGGGAAGAAACTTTTGTAAAAGTTTTTCCCCTGCATAAAAAATTCTTGCAAAGATGTTCTGGTTAAATAAAAAAGAGCCTGAATTTCAGGCTCTTTTTGCTAATTGTTTATATTAGAGCATTTCCGCATAACATTCGTAATTTTTATTTTCTTTGGGGGAAATGATT
>CAOMFZ010000081.1 GCA_948482415.1 uncultured Mailhella sp. | reverse complement strand
TAAAATAATTTTCAAATTTTTCTAAAATGACATACTCTCCGGCTTTTGCTTCTACCATTTTATAAGGACCTGATCCTATAACATTAATATTAGCAGGATGTGTCTTTATATCCTGTCCGTCTCCATACACATGTTTTGGAATAATAGGACAAAGAGCAGGTGACATTGCTAATAAAATTGAAGGATATGGATAAGATAAATTAATTTTCACCGTATGTTGATCCAATGCCTCCATATTGCTGATGGCAACAAACATTGTTTGAAATGGGTGATTTTTCTTAATTACTTCAATGGAAAAAATTACATCTTCAGCAGTAACGGGTTTTCCATCATGAAAAACAGCATTATCAACCAAATTTAAAATCAATGTTTTCTGGTCTTCAGAAAATTCCCATGATTTTGCCAGATATGGCATAGGATTCCAATCCATATCATAGCGCAGCGGACTTGCAAACAATTGGGTTGAAATTCCCAACGTTTGCGTACTTGCAGTCAATGCTCCATTATAGTGCATTGGTGGAGATTTTGTGATAACAGTAACTTCACTATCTTTTGCTAAAGTTGGACTAGCAACAAAACTACAGCAAAAAATTGTCAGAACAATCATTTTCATAAATTTACTTATTCTGGACATATTTCCTCCTTCGATAAAAAATATTATTATTTAATATTTTTTATCTTTATTAAATATATAGTATTAAAATTTAAAGATAAAGTCAAGTAATTAAAAAATACAGAGCAAAAAATTTTTTCTTTTTAAAATAAAACTTCACAGGGGGCAAAATATATGATAACTAAGCAATATACTATAAAATTTTGGAGAATGTATGAGCCAAAATCACGAACCGCAAAAAGAAGTTTCCCGTAAAAAGGGTTTTTCTTTTTTCTCACTTTTACTTACGCTGATTATTCTTTTAGCTATAATTACAGGCTGTTATCTTGCATTTTTTCCCAATAAAAGCGTAGAGCTTCCTTTCCTTTCCAAAGAACTTGAAACGAAAATCAACACATATATTGAGAACCCCGGCAAAATTTTTGAAACAGAAAAAACTCCTGCCGCAGCTCAAAAACAAACTGAAAACAATGAACCTTCATTGTTTGAAAAGGCAAACGAAATTTACCAGAAAATGACTTCTTCCGAAACTCCCGCAGAAACGCCTGCCGCTAATCCGGAAGACAAGCTTGCAGAATTGGATATGTCCCAAAAAGAAGAAACTATTCCTCTTCAGCCAAGCACAGAAAAATCCGACACTTTCAGCCTGGAACCGCCAAGTACTATTGCTCCTCTTGAAAACGGACGCAGAATGCTGACCGAAGAAGAAATTGCCGAAGCACAGGAAAAAGACCGTCAAAGCAAGCTTGAAAAGCTCAATGCCCTGCGCAATGAAGAGGCAACGGGAGTTTATGATACGGAAAATCTCCTGCCTACCAAACAAGGCACACTTTCCGGTGCAATTCCCGATACTGCCCTTGACCCTGTTGTTACCCTTTTCTTTATTCATGATTTAGCCGACTATCTTGTCAATAATTACCAAAAACACACAGCGGTTACCATGCCCCGCTTGAACCAGCGCTACGGTGTTGGGCTTATTGGTCTGGAACACAGCAAAGGACGTGCAGGCGTTTTGGAATATGCCTACAACGAAAATATGCTGCCGGTTTTGTATAAACATTTATCTCCTGCCCTTATCAAGGCAATGCAAATAGCGGCAGAAAAGAAAAACATGTCTCTTTCCGAACAAAAAAACATGTTTAATGCCTATGGCAGCCAATGCCGCCTTTATGCTGACGCAATACGCTCATTAATAGACATTCCTCAGCTTCCTGAAAATATCCGGAATTTACTTGCCATTGAAAAGGATTTAAAACAAGAAGAGAATAATTTTGCAGAAAATTTGCTGAATTTCGAGCAAAACCGTGACGATAAAGCTCTTGCCCGTACCTATGAAAATAAAGTAAAGCAAAGCACAGTACGTTCCACGCAATTACGTTCCCGTATCAGCAGCGTCAAAAATGATTTGCGGCAGTACATTGTTGACTATGATGAAAAACTTGCCGGCGTGCCAAATTGTCTGGAACTGGCACTTTGGCTTAACCGCAGAAACAATCCTGCAGCAAGTGCTGCTTTTGCCGATGTATTGGATAATTTTGCAAATGATGTAAGCGGGTTATTTTAATGAATAATTGCCTTGTTCTTGATAAACGCCTTGACCTTTTTGAGCTCAAACCCCGCACCCTTTTGTGTGTCGGAGGAACAAGAAGCGGCAAAAGCGACTTTGCCTTGAACTATGCCAATCAATTCCAAGGACAAAAAGCTTTTATCGCAACCATGCAGCGAAGCTTTGTCCATCCTCAAAAAGACATTGCGCATTATGAGCAAACCTATAGCCAAGACGAAATACAAGATAATGAAATCCTTGCGAGGATTCAAAAACATCAGAAACTGCGTGACGCTTCCTGGTTTACCCTCGAAGAACCTTACGGTATTATTTCAGCCATTGAACTCGCTGAAAAGAGAAATGCCGGTATTATTTTAGTAGATTGTATCAGCCTTTGGCTTTCCAATTTACTCTGTTTGGAAGAAGATGAAGAGAATATTGTCAAAATAGTCGAAACTCTTGCAAATACAATCCAAAAGACCCAAACCCCTCTTGTCTTTGTGAGCAATGAAGTGGGCATGGGTATTGTTCCTTTGTATAAAAGTGCAAGACTTTTCAGAGATATACAAGGAAAAGCAAATCAAATTCTTGCCGAAGCATGCAGTGCTGTTGTCACCTTTTCCTGCGGCATTCCTTTGCTCATAAAAGGCTAAGCATACTTTTTGGCAAGTTTTTTGCATTAAAATCTATTGCATGAAAATATGTCATTCATTTGACAAATTAAGGGAAGAAACAGGAAAGATAAATGGATTTTACAGGAACACAGAAAATAGCCGTTATTTTGCTTGCATTGGGGGATAAATTTGCCTCTGACGTATTCAATAGAATGACACGGCAGGAAATCACCAATATTTCCCGCGCCATTATGGAACTTGATTCTGTTTCAAAAGAAGAAGTTGAAGCAATTTTACGCGAATTTCATATGGCGCTTGTCGATGGTCTGGACATTGTTTCAGGCGGACAGGAAACATTGAAACAAGTCCTTGCAAGCAATCTGGACTCTGAAACAGCAAAATATGTTGCTGACTCCCTCAATCTGGAAACAGGACCTATTCCGTTTCAGGAACTTGACAGAGCAAATCCGAAACTTCTCGCCCAGCTTTTACGCAACGAACACCCCCAAACCCTTGCCCTTATTTTAGGTCACCTGAAACCGGATCAGGCATCAAGCCTGCTGCTTATGCTGCCTCCGGGTGTCCGTCCGGAAATTCTTATCCGTTTGGCTCGCTTGGAATCAGTTTCCGAGGAAATGATTATGGAAGTTGACCGCGTTTTGCAAAGCCAGCTCATTGCCATGGGCAGCAAAGAAGGCAAGAAGGTGGGCGGTACCCAGTCTGTTGCTGAAATTCTTAACCAGGTTGACCGTGCCACAGAAGAAGAAGTTCTTTCTGAAATCGAAGAAACTTCTGCACAAATGGCTGAAGATATCCGCAATCTCATGTTCGTCTTTGAAGACTGTAAATATATTGACGATAAGGGTATTCGTGAAATCCTCAAAGAAATCAACAACGAAGACCTTACCCTCTCTCTGCGCGGTGCTTCTGACGAAATGAAAGATTTGTTCTTCCGCAACATGTCTGAACGTGCAGCGTCCATGCTCAAGGAAGAAATGGAATATATGGGGCCAACCAAGCTTTCTGATGTTGAAGCGGCACAGCAAAGCATTGTAAAAACTGTTCGTAACCTTGAAGCTCAAGGCAAGATCATCGTTGCCCGCGGTGGTGGAGGTGATGTTTTTGTCTAGTCCTGAAAATAAAAAAGTCCATAATACTATTTTTATGGGGCCTCTTGCCCACAGAGAAACTTCTGTTGACGCATTCCTCAATCAAAAAAAAGACGTCAAATGGAGTGAAGAGGCTGAAAACGAATATCTGGAAAGTGTAAAAAACCGTGCCACAGAAAAAGTGCGTGCTCTTCTTTTGCAAGCAAAACGCCGAAGTGACGAAATTATCCGCGAGGCAGAACAGCAGGCACAGGAAATAAACAGTCAGGCAAATCAAAAAGCACAGGAAATCGAGCAAAAAGCCCAAGATGTACTTGCCGGTGCCGAGCAGCGCTATCAAGATGTGTATAATGAAGCTGTACAGAAAGCACAAACCGACTTAAACCGGATACTTGCGCAAAACCAGCAAGCTTTGGGAGAAAGCACGGCTGTTGTTCTGCTTTCCATTCATGAACAGCTGGGTAAATTTTATGATGTCTGGAAAGAAGATTTAAAACAGCTTGTGCTTGAAGCCATTGAAGTGGGCACAGGCTGGATTGCGAATACTGAAAAAGAAGCCATTTTAAAGCAATTATTGGATGAATGTGTCCAAAAACTTATAGACAAGAAAAATTTTATTGTCCGCGTCAATCCTGCTGATGCGGAATTGATTACCCAGGTTCTTGAAAATTCACGGGAAAAAGCCTGGAGCATGGAATCTTCCAAGGAACTGGAACCCGGAAGCCTTGAACTGGAAAGTGACAATGTTTTTATCAAAAATTCCCACAGTGAACGGCAAAAATTTGTGCAGGAAATTTTAGACAATCTTATTTTGCCCAAAAGCCATGATGAGGAACTTTTAGAACAGCATCTGAAAGACAGTCTTAACCATGAAATGCAAAGTAATCCTGTTCTGCGCCATTCCATGGAGCAAAGTCAGGAGCCCATTGAAGAAATTCCTTTGCGGAATTTCATGCCGGATCAGGGCAATGACCTTGATTTACAGCAGGAAAATCCTGATCAGGAAGAAATTTCCATGCCGGAAAATATGACTGATACCGCTTTTGAACAAACGGCAGACAATTTAACACAGGCAGAACAGGCAAAGCCAATGCAAAGTGCTGAACAGAATATTGCGGATATGCCTGTACAATCACAGCAATTGGCACAACAACAAGCACAGACGCAGGCACAAGTACAACAGCCGGTACAGGGACAAGCCGCTCCGCAAGCTCAAAAACCGGTACAAACATCACAGCCGGTATCTGCGCAAGATAACATTGACAGTCTTTTTGACAATCCTGTCCCACAGGCACAGCAGGCGGCTCCATCACAAATGGATATTGATAATCTTTTTGATAATCCTGCACCGCAGGCAGAACCTGTCAAAATTCCGCAGGCAGCGCCGGTTAATGTTATTGACGAACTGCCCACTTTTGATGATCCTGAAAACCATGCGCAGGCAGCCCATGCAGAAGCCGCAGACATGGTTGAAGAATTTCTTGGCAAACCGGAGCCAAAACAGGAAGAAGGGCATGCCCTGCCTCAGGACCTTGCCGACGACCTTTTGGCAGAAATGGGCTTTAACGACAAATAAAAAGAGAAAATCATGCCTTTTGATCCCAAAACGTGTATCCGTTTATTGAACGACAGCAATCCCGTGCAAAGCTTTGGCAAAGTTACCAAAGTGGTGGGGCTTGTGGTTGAAGCAACGGGCTTGAAAGCAAGTTTGGGCGATGTTTGTCATATTATTCCTGAAAATAAAAAAGACAGTCCCATTGCCGCCGAAGTGGTGGGTTTCAAAGATAACAGCCTGCTTTTTATGCCCTATGGGGAAATGCGCGGCGTTCGTCCGGGAAGCCTCATTCAAAACTCAAGCCTGCCTCCTCTTTTTCCTGCTTCTGCCGAACTTTTAGGCAGAACGCTTGATGCTTTCGGCAATCCCCTTGACAAAAAAGCCCCCATCAATCCGGAAACCATGATTTCTTTGTATGCAGAACCTCCTGCTCCCCTAGACAGACCACGCATTGACGAAATCCTGGACGTGGGTGTGCGCTGCATCAATTCCCTGATTACCATGGGCAAAGGGCAGCGTGTGGGCATTATGGCCGGCTCAGGCGTTGGTAAATCTACCCTCATGGGCATGATGGCTCGCTACACAGAAGCAGACATTATTGTTATGGGACTGATTGGCGAACGCGGACGCGAAGTTCTGGAATTTATGGAACGCGACCTTGGCAAAGAAGGTATGGAGCGTTCCTGCATTGTGGTGGCAACCTCTGATCAGCCTGCTCTTGTGCGTATGCGCGCTGCCTATGCCGCTACGGCTGTGGCTGAATATTTCCGCGATCAGGGAAAAAACGTGCTCCTCATGATGGACTCGATCACCCGTTTTGCTATGGCGTCCCGTGAAATCGGACTTGCCACCGGTGAGCCGCCTACTACCAAAGGATACACTCCCTCTGTTTTTGCCCAGCTGCCCCGCCTCCTGGAACGGGCTGGACGTTCTGATAAAGGAACAATTACAGGTATTTATACTGTCCTTGTTGACGGTGATGATTTTAATGAACCCATTGCCGATGCTGTGCGCTCTATTTTGGACGGACATATTGTTCTCACCCGCCAACTGGCAGACAAGGGACATTTTCCCGCTATTGACGTTTTAAAATCCATCAGCCGTCTGCGCAATGACATTATTGAACCTGACCTTGTCAAAGCAGGGCGCATACTCACCAACCTGCTTTCCACCTATAATTCTTCAGAAGACATGATTAATATCGGCGCATACAGCAAAGGCTCCAATGCAGAAATTGACGCGGCTATCCAATTTAACAAACCTATCAATGAATTTCTCATGCAGGGCATCAACGAACCTGAATCCATTATGGACAGTTTTACCAAAATGCTCCAGTTAGCCGCTCGTGCAGAACAAAGCATGCACACGCCAAAGCAGGGCATGGAACTCAATCCCCAGCAATAACTACGGCAAATAGAAAAGAATTTTCTGCCAAAAGCTTGACAGAAGCCTGCTTCGTGCCTACTTTTTAGAAAAAGAATAAAGGAGCAAATATGTCTAAAAAACATTTGCATAATCATAAAGAAGAAGAATTTGAAGAAAGAGAAGAAGCTGAAAACACTGCTGAAAATACAGAGCAATGCGCATTAAATCCTGAAGAATGCAAAGCGCTTATCTGCCCTGACTGCAATATACATAAAGAAGCGGAAGATATCCGAATTCGGGCACTCGCTGAAATGGAAAACTTCAAAAAACGCCTGCAAAAAGAAAAAGACGAACAAATGGCATATGTGGCAGAATCCGTTTTGTCTGATCTTTTGCCTACTCTTGACAATCTTGACCTGGCACTGCAATACGGCAGCAAAAATGAAGCCTGCAAAGATACCATTATGGGCGTTGAAATGACGAAAAAACTTCTCCTTGATGCTGTTAAAAAACACGGTCTCGAACCTGTCGGTGCTGTTGGGGAAGCTTTCAATCCTGAATTTCATGAAGCCATTGCTCAGGCAGAAGACCCGGAAATTCCCGCAGGGCATATTATTTCTGTCATGCAAAAAGGCTATAAACTGAAAAACCGCCTGCTTCGTTCTGCAAAAGTCAGTGTCTGCAAAGCCCAAAGCTCTTCTAATATCGACACCACTGTTTAGGAATAGCCCATGCCCTCCTTTCACTGCATAACCTATGGCTGTCAAATGAATGTCAACGACAGTGCCTGGGTAGCCCGTTCCCTTGTCAAAATGGGCTGGGAAGAAACAAGCATGGAAGCGGCTGATTTTGTTTTCATGAATACTTGTTCCGTGCGCGAAAAACCTCAGCATAAAGTACTCAGCATGCTGGGGATAATTCGCGATGTCAACCCAAAGGCAAGTGTGGCTGTGGCCGGCTGCGTGGCGCAGCAGCTGGGCGAAAAATTATGGGAAAAGAATGCCCATGTGCGCCTTGTGCTTGGCAGTGACGGCATAGTCTATGCTCCGCAGGCATTTGAAAAGATTGCTAAAAATCCTAAACTCCGTCTTTCTTATTTAAAATTCACCAAAGAATTTCCCGACAGAAAACCGGAACTGGACTATTTCAAAAATATCCCGCTGCTTCCTACAGGCTCTGCCGAAGAAAGCACAAAAGGCAACGATACGCGCGCCTTTGTCAATATCATGCAGGGCTGCAATAATTTCTGCGCCTACTGCATCGTACCCTATACGCGCGGACGCCAAAAATCACGCCCCCTTGCGTCAATTTTAAATGAATGTCAGGAATGGCTTGACCGCGGAATCTGCGATTTAACCCTGCTCGGACAAAACGTAAATGCCTATGGCAAAGACAAAGCCAGTGACACTCCCCATTTTGTGGAACTGCTTTATGAAGTGGCAAAGCTCAGGGGATTGAAGCGGCTTCATCTCGTTACCCCACACCCCCGTGATTTTTGCGACGCCACAGTGAGTGCCTATAAAGAACTTCCTGTGCTTGCCCCCCGTATTCACTTGCCCCTGCAAGCCGGCTCCAATGCCGTGCTTGAAAAAATGGGACGCGGCTATACCAATCAGGAATTTATGCGTTTGGTGGAAAAACTCCGCCTTGCCCGTCCTGATTTAGCCCTTTCCACAGACCTTATTGTAGGCTTCCCGGAAGAAACAGAAGCAGATTTTCAGGAAACCCTGCGCATTATGAAAGAAGCAAATTTTATTTCATCTTTTTCTTTCATTTATTCCGACAGACCGGGAACCCGCGCATCTAAAATGCAAAATAAAGTCCCTGCAAACGCAGGGCTTGACCGTCTTAATCGACTCATGGATTTACAAAATGAACTGGGTGAAAAATGGCTTGCATCACGGGTGGGTATGGAAACAGAAGTTTTACTCGAAGCAAAAAGTGCAAAACCAAAATATTCAGAAATAACAGATAATTCCATAAATATTGAAACCGTCAGGACTGCTCTCGAAACTATTGACGACGATACAGAAAACACCAGCTGGCAGGGACATGATGTCTGGGGAAATACCGTTAACCTCATTATCCCTAATGACTTAGCCTATAAAGCCGGTGATATTGTGTCTGTAAAAATTATTACCGCCAAAAAACATTCCCTGCTTGGGGAACTCATTCAAAAATAAATTTTACCAAACAGGTTTTAGTATGGACAAACAAAAACTCCTTTTAGATGCTATATTTTTTGAACACTGGGCACGTTATTTTTGCTTTGAAGAAGCGGAAGACCATGTCAATGCAAGTATAGAAATTCCGGAAATTGTATACAATGAGTGCAAAAATCAAGTTCCCCATTTAATTCCCCTATTGGAAAAAATCCAGCACAGCCCCATTGTGCTCAATGATGTGAAAAGTGCGATTTTCTCCTTTGTGCAAGATGAATTGCAGCTCTCTGATGATGACTTTGCAAACTTCATGCACGAAATGAGCATGAACACAACGTTTAACAACAAACTCAATGTCTTTTACGGCTTTGTCCAGGACGAAGCAGACAACGATTCCAAAATTGAAGACTCCATGTCCGATGAAGAATACAAAGCCTACCGTGAACAGAAAGAAATTCCCCTTTTCCTGACCTGGCTTGAACAATTCCACAACTGGGCAAGAGAAAACAATCACAGCATTGACTAGAGTGTGTCGTCAATAAATTTTTGCCCAAATAGCAATACATCTTATATGCA
>CAOMFZ010000080.1 GCA_948482415.1 uncultured Mailhella sp. | reverse complement strand
TGAGCCTTACAGAACTGGACAGCAGAGCTAAAGTTTTTCCCCTGCATAGAAAAGTTGCAAGATTTATTGGAACTGTTCTAATGTTAAGTGGAAACGCTCCATTCATAACGTCAATTGAGAATTGAATGGTAACCGCATAAAAAGAAATAATTCAGATTAAACAACAAAGAGCACCTTATTTATAGTAGGGTGCTTTTGTATTCTGAAAATAAAAAGCATGGGAAAGGGGCAGAAGCCCCTTGAAATTATTTACTGTTTAATTTCACAATGCTTTTTACGGTGTCAGACATTGTTGCGCCTTTGCTTACCCATGCCTGGAGTTTTTCAAGGTCAATTTTAACTTCGGCAGGATTTTTGTGGGGATTGTAATATCCTAAAAATTCCAAAGGACGTCCGTCACGGCGTGTTTCGCTGTTGATAGCAACAACGCGGTAGAAAGGAAGTTTTTTAGAACCGCTGCGGGTAAGTCTGATTTTTACAGCCATTGTAATCTCCTATTGATGATAGATGATTTATTTTCTTTTCTTTTTCTTTTTATCTTTATCACGTTTTTTCTTGGTCGCTGAGCTGTTTCTGGAGCTGCCGGGCATGCCGAACGGATTCATGCCGCCGCCAAAACCTCCAAAACCGCCAAGTCCGCCCATACCTCCAAGATTGTTCATGCCGCCTAATTGGTTCATATTAGGCATGGGGGGCATTTTACCTTTACCGCCTTTTGCGCCTTTACCAAGCATGCCGGACATCATTTTACGCATTTGTTCAAATTGGCGTAAAAGCTGGTTGACGTCCTGCACCTGCGTGCCGGAACCTTTGGCAATACGGACTTTCCGTGAAGGGTTTATAATATCAGGGTTACGGCGTTCTTTCATGGTCATGGAATTGATAATTGCCTCTGTTTTGGCAATTTCTTTTTCATGGCCTTTCATTTCGCCCAGTTGTTTTGCAATACCGCCAAGCCCCGGAATCATTTTTAAAATAGATTCAAAAGACCCCATGGAGCGGATCCGTTTCATTTGTGTGCGGAAGTCCTCAAGGTCAAACTTGGCTTTCTGCATTTTTTTTGCAAGCGCTTCAGCTTCTTCCTGTTCCATGGTGCTTTGTGCTTTTTCAAGGAGAGTCAGCACATCGCCCATGCCAAGAATACGTCCTGCAACGCGGTCAGGGTGGAATACTTCCATTTCGGAAAGTTTTTCGCCCATACCCACAAATTTTACAGGAGCGCCTGTCACAGATTTAATGGAAAGGGCTGCCCCGCCTCGTGCATCACCGTCCATTTTGGTCAGTACCACACCAGTAATGCCAATTTGTCGGTTGAATGCGTCAGCAACAGTAACAGCGTCCTGCCCTGTCATGGCGTCTGCCACGAAAAGGGTTTCCTGCGGCTTTGCAATTTCTTTGATTGCCGCCAGTTCCTGCATCAGGGTATCGTCAACATGAAGTCGGCCTGCTGTGTCAAGAATAACAACAGTACATTGTTTTTCCTTGGCATCGAGAAGAGCATTTTTTACAATATCAACAGGTTTCATGTCCGCTTTGGAATCAAAGCAGGGAATATCAAGTTGTTTTGCGAGCGTGCGGAGCTGCTCAATAGCCGCAGGACGGTATACGTCAGCCGGAACAAGGTAAGGCTTCATTTTTTGTTTACGAAGCAAAAGGGCAAGCTTACCTGAGGATGTGGTTTTACCGGAACCTTGTAATCCTGCCATAAGAATAACAGCAGGCTGCTGTCCCTGTAATTTTAGTTCCGTGCTTTCACCGCCAAGCAGGTGCACAAGTTCGTCATTGACAACTTTAATGACTTGCTGAGCCGGGCTGACCCCTTTCATGACAAGTGTGCCAAGGGCTTTTTCTTTAACTGTGTCGGTAAATTCTTTGACAACCTTGAAGTTAACATCAGCTTCGAGAAGTGCTAAGCGGACTTCCCGCATTGCCTCTTGAATGTTATCTTCTGTGAGTTGAACACGTCCGCCCAGTGTGCGAAAAACTCCGGAAAGTCGGTCAGTTAAGCTTTCAAACATATGTATTCCTATTTATTATACCCATAATGTGAGCAGTCCATTAGCGTTACTTGAAAAAGCGTATTACGTCAAGAAAAAAAGCAGATATTTAAAAATATTAAACAAAATTGGACTATTAAAAGGATAAGCAAAAAATAAAATATGCTGAGTAAAAAATCTGCACCAGAAAATTGAAGTGCGTAATAAGGAAACGGAAAAAAGGAAAACTTAAGCATAAAAAATTAATTATATAAATATGTTATCGAGTGGTATAGTTTTTGCTGAAGAGAAAATACCTCTCTAAAACGAAGCATTACTTTCCCCTAATGAGTAATCTTCTTTCTATCTCCCCTTCAGAAGCCGCTGTATATACGCATTAATATGACAGTGGCTTTTCCATTTAAAAAAAACTTGTCAATTAATAAAAGAAAGTGCAATATACAGAAAATTTTTTGGAGGGACGCTATGAGTCTTTGCCCTTGTGGTTCTCAATTAGAAGATAAAGATTGCTGTTTGCCAATTTTGGAAGGCACCAAAAAAGCTCCGACAGCAGAAGCATTAATGCGAGCTCGATATACTGCCCATGTTTTGAAAAAATACGACTTTTTGGTTGAAAGCGCTCATCCTGAATTTCGTGATGATGTCAGTCCTAAAGAAATTGAAGAATGGTCAGCACTTATGGATTGGCAGTCTCTGGAAATTCTTGATACCAAAGACGGTCAGGAAAATGACGAAACAGGTGAAGTCAGTTTTTGTGCGCATTATACTGTGCGTGATTTTCCCCAGGAATTGCGTGAAGATGCCTCTTTCCGCAAGGAAGGGGATACCTGGTATTATGTGGACGGCACTGTGTACGGAAAAGAACCTGTGCGCAGAGAATCTCCCAAAATCGGCAGAAATGACCCCTGTCCCTGCGGCAGCGGCAAAAAATATAAAAAGTGCTGCGGTAAACAGGCATAAGATACCGGTATTGCTTTATTTGAATACAACTTGCTTAAAATAAAAAATTGGATTATTTTTTAGACATGGAAGTGTTCCATGGGAGGTGCATATGCTTATTCGTGAATGGATGACAACAGCTGTTATTTCTGCAAAGGAAGATGCTTCAATGCTCAAGGTTTCAAAGCTGATGAAGGAGCATGGCATTAAACGTGTCCCTGTTGTGGACGACGAGATGAAACTTATTGGTATTGTTTCTGACAGAGATATTAAAGAAGCATCACCTTCAAAAGCAACAACCTTGGATATTCACGAACTTTCCTATCTTTTGTCTGAACTAAAAATTAAAGATATCATGACAAAAGAACCTGTCTCTGTCAGCCCGATGGATACCATTGAACAAGTTGCCCTGATTATGCTTGAAAAGAAATTGACGGGGCTTCCTGTTGTTGACTGGGAAAAAAAGCTTGTGGGCATGATCACAGAAGCTGATATTTTCAAAATCTTTACCGAAATTTCCGGTGTCCGCCGCGGCGGTATCCAATTTGCGCTGGAACTTTCCGAAGAACCGGGCTCCTTGCCTCCAATACTTGATTTAATCCGTGAAAACGGCGGACTTCTTGTTTCTGTGCTGACCGGCGGCTATAAACAGAACGATACAATGCGTGATGTATTCATTCGTATTCAGCCCATGAGTGAAGATGCGGAAAATAACCTTATTGAGAAAATGAAAGCCGCCTGCAAGGTTGTATATTGGGTAAAAGATAAAGTGCATATGGTGGACTAATCGCTTGTAATAGTGTGATTTTTCTTTATGGCAGAGGAAAAAGCCAAAGAAAAATTGTGAAAAACACTTTACAAAATAAATTTTTATGCATATGTTACTTTTAATATAAATCTTTCATAAGAAAGAGATGAGTCGAAAAGAAAATTTGAATAATTATTGAATTGGCACTTGCTTTTTTTCGGTAGTTATGGCAAAAAAATAAAAAGGATAGAATCCTGTTCGATTCAAATATTTAACATTGTTTTAGTTGATGTTGACTGAAACGAAAAAAACTAAATGTCCATATTGTCCAAGAGGAGGACCACACATGGCAGAAGTAACCTACAAAGGAAAATCCTTTGAAGTAGATGAAGACGGTTTCCTTCTTCGCTTCGACGACTGGTGCCCGGAATGGTTAGAGTATGTAAAAGACTCTGAAGGCATCACAGAACTCAACGAAGACCATCAAAAAATTCTTGACTTCCTTCAAGATTACTACCGTAAAAACGGTATTGCACCAATGGTTCGTATTCTTTCTAAGAACACTGGCTACAAATTGAAAGAAGTATATGAATTATTCCCATCTGGTCCTGGTAAAGGAGCTTGCAAAATGGCTGGTCTTCCTAAACCAACTGGCTGCGTATAGTCTTTATTCTTCAAATCTTTGGGCAGGAACGCTTGTTCCTGCCTTTTTTTTAACCGTGAACAGGATTGTTCCTGTTAAATTCTGCTTAATCCATTTTTAAAAGACTGCGCCAAAATAAAAATAATGAACGCAGTAAAAAAACAAACACAGCACTTTACGTTTTAGAATTCGTACTTATATTAACAAGACAGAAAGTCAGCTTTAAAAATTTTGCTCAAATATTTAAAATAAAACTAGGGTATTTTATTTAAAAATTTTTGTGTATCCTATTGTTTTATTTGATAAAACTTTTAATTTATATAGTTTGACAAAATTTTTATTTGGCGTATGATAAAATATAAATAATTGTGTATCCATATGCTATGGATATTCATTATATGTATGATTAAAAGCACTTATGGAGGCTTAGTATGAAATTTAAATCTTTACTTGCTGCATGTGCATTGGTTCTCGGTATGAGTTCTTCTGCATATGCTGAAGGACTTGTTCGCACAGTTGATAGCTTTGACTATCTCGTAGACTATTCCGGTTCTATGATGATGACCGAACAAGAAACCAAAATGCCAAAAATGGAAGTTGCAAAAGCTGTTTTGAATAAAATCACCAATGCAATTCCTGATCTTGGCTACAAATCAAGCATGCACACTTTAGCTCCTGCTAAAGAACTTGTTTCTTACGGCGATTTTGCTCCGGCAGCAATGGAAAGCGCTGTTAACTCTTTGAAGTCCGACTATCAGATTTTTGGCAGAAAATCTGCTTTGGGTACCGGCATTTCCACATTTGCTCCTCAATATGACCAAATGGCTCGCCCAACCGCTATCCTTTTGGTTAGTGACGGTCTCAACAACGCAGGTATCGAACCGGTAAAAGCTATTGTTGACAACAACATCGGCGCTTGCTTCCATATTATTTCTTTTGCTGATTCTGCTGAAGGTCAGGCAGCTCTTGATGAAATTGCAAAAATCAATGACTGCACAGTTATGGCTAATGGTGTTGACCTTTACAAAGATGACGCTGCTTTGAAAGACTTTGTACAAAAAGTATTCTATGCCGGTCTTGACAACGACGCTCTCGTACTTCGCGGCGTAAACTTCGCATTTGACTCTGCAACTCTTACCAATGAAGCTAAAGAAATCTTGGGTGACGTTGCCGTTATCCTTAAAGACGCTTCTAACGGCGTAGCATTGGAAGGCTGGACCGACAGTGTTGGCGGCGACGCTTACAACAAAGCTTTGTCACAACGCCGTGCTGAATCTGTAAAAGCATACCTCGTACAAGAAGGTCTTGATGCTAACATGATTGAAGCTAAGGGTATGGGCAAATCTTTCAAATATGATAACTCTAACGCTGACGGCCGTTACTTGAACCGTCGTGTAGAAGTTGTTGTAAAATAAGTAACTTCCTTTATTAATTTTGTTTATCGTAATGATAAAGAAAATTAATTAAAATTAAACAAAGGCTATTTATTATCTATTAATAAATAGCCTTTGTCCGATTAAAATACTGACAACACCTCATTGAGGGTGAATAGTATTTATCGGAGTAAGTATATGAAAAAAGTTCTTGGTGTTTTGACATTGTCTGCATTGTTAATGGCTTGTACGTCTGCAAAAGAAGAAAAAGTGCAGGCAAGTGATGCAGCGCAAAAATCAACACTTGTAGTAAAAACAGCTGCTGATTTAACTGCTGAAGAAAAAACAGTGTATGAGCAATTGGAAAAATTTGCCCGCAGTCACATTACAAAATGTAATACGCAGGTTATTCCTAATAAGCGTTCTCCAAAAGTTGAAAAACAAAACAATATGTATGTGGCAAACTATGTGGAATTTGTTCCGGATACCCTTACCCTCGAACTTATTCCCACGCCGAACAAAAAATACAGTTACTTAGCAAAAGTTCGTTATCGTGAAGATAAGTACCAATGCAAAGCTGAAAGCAAGCAAGCTGCATTGAAAGGTAATTTCAGCGTTGTAGGAAAACGCTTTATTACTGAAGTTCCAAAGTATCAGCAAGGTCAATGGAAATATTAAAAAAAGGGGTTTTGCCCCTTTTTCTTTTATAAAACAGAGAGTTTGAGAATAGCGAGGATAATATGCTGCATTGTTTAGTGTCTGCTAATTGCCAGGGAGTTCCTTTAATCAGGCAGTTATTGGCATTTAAACCTTTTCAAAAAAGTTATTATCCCGAATATTTTGTCAATTTTAAAAAAGAAGCTGTTCCCTTAGAAAAACTGCAAACCTGCAATTTGCTTATTTATCAAAAACTGGCGCCCAGCTGGGGAAATTTATCAGAAGAATATTTGCTTGCGCATGTCAATCCAAAGGCAAAAGTCGTGTGCATGCCGAATATTTATAATAATACGCTCTGGCCTATTTCAAAGGGAACAGGGGATTTATCCAATCCATACGATGAAACATATATTGATGAGCTTATGCAGCGGGGTTTATCGCTTGATGAAATCCTTTATTTAGTGAAAAAAGTTGATTTTTCAAACCACTATGATTTACAGGCAATGTTTGAGAAATCCATGGCATTTGAGCGGAACAAGGGCTATGTCCGCTGTGCGGAATTTTGTGATTATATTGAAGAAAATTTTTCAAAAATAAAACTTTTTACAACGTTTAATCACCCATACGGCTCTTTGCTCAATAAGGTTGCAAAGGTGGTTTTGGAAGAAATTGGCTACAGAAATATTCCGGACAGTCTTATCCCTGACATAACGTGTGATGATGATTATTATATGCCCATTCACCATTCTGTGGCAAAATTTTTTAAACTGCCCTTTATCGATGAAAATACAAAATTCCCTGTGTATGGGAATATGCTGACCTATTCCGAATACATTGCGGGCTATGTTTTTGCCAGACAAAATAAATTTCCTTTGGCAGCGTATTTTACATATTTGGCAGAGAAAAAGAAAAAGTAAATCTCAAGCCTGTTCTCTTGACTAATCCGTTTTACTCCTTATTTATTATGTGAATAACAGATAAGGAGTTTTTTATGTCTTCAACCTATAAATTTAAAGCAGAAACCCATAAGGTTTTAAATATTTTGACCCACTCACTGTATACCAACCGTGAGATTTTTTTACGCGAACTCTTATCCAATGCTTCTGATGCGCTGGATAAACTTCGTTTCAAGCAAAATAAAGGGGAACAGATTATTGCCCCGGAACTTCCTCTGGAAATTAAAATTACCACCGATAAAGACGGGCATATTCTTACTGTCCAGGACAGTGGCATTGGCATGACTAAGCAGGAAATGCAGGAAAACTTAGGTATAATTGCAAAATCCGGTTCTGAAAAATTCCTGAAAGATATTGGCGATACTTCCTGCGACAGCAGTAAGGTGAAAATCGATCCCTATGCAGAAGAAGAAATCGTGGAAAAAGACGGCGCAAGTACGGACGCTTCCCAAATTATCGGACGTTTCGGAATTGGTTTTTATTCTGTATTCATGGTTGCTGATAAAGTAGAAGTGTATTCTGTTCCCGCCCTTGAAAGCGAAAAGAGTGAAGACGGCGCAAAGGCTCATGTCTGGACATCCACAGGAACAGACAGTTTTAGCATTAGTCCGCTGGAAGAAGTTGCAGGACTTTCCCGCGGTACCATGATTAAAATTTATTTGAAAGAAGATGCCAAAGAATTTGTGGAAGAATACCGTCTTGAAAACATTATCCGCCGCCATTCCAATTTCCTGCCGTTTCCTATTTTATTGAATGACAAGGTGATGAACACAATTTCTGCACTTTGGCGCGAACCAAAATTCAGCATTAAAAAGGAGCAGTATGACGAATTTTATAAATTCCTGACCTACGATACAGCCAATCCTTTTGATGTTATCCACTTGTCCGTGGACGCTCCCGTGCAGTTTAATGCGCTGCTCTTTATTCCTGAAAAGAGTGAAGATTATTTTATGGACCAAAAGGATCAATGGGGGCTGGATTTATATGTGCGCCGCGTGCTCATTGAAAAAAACAGACAGGAACTTCTGCCTAATTACTTTGCCTTTGTCAAAGGTGTTGTGGATACGGAAGATCTGCCCCTGAATATTTCCCGTGAAACCTTGCAGGAAAATATTGTGCTGAAAAAGATTGCGCAGACCATTGTGCGTCAACTCATGAACCATTTTGAAAAAATGGCAGAGCAGGATAAGGAAAAATATAACACTTTCTGGAAAACGCACGGCAAATATTTTAAATTTGCCTTCAATGATTTTGTCTATCGTGACAGAGTCGCAAAACTCATGCGTTTTATCTCTTCTCAGTCTGACGAGCTTTTGAGTCTTGAAGAATATATCAGCCGCGCAAAAGCAGGACAAAAGGAAATCTGGTATGTGAGCGCTTCTTCCAAAGAAGCCGCAAAGCTCAATCCGCATTTGGAACGTTTTACCCGCAAAGGTTTGGAAGTTTTATATCTGCTCGAACCGGTTGAAGAAATTGCCCTTGAAAGCCTGCAAAAATTCAATGATTATACCTTTAAAAACATTGAAGCAGCTGATGCGCATGCTCTTGATAATTTTGCCGATGTGGAAAAAACGGAAGAAGAACTGCCAAAGCTTTCTGAACTGGAAAAAACGGAATTTGAGCAAATGCTCGAACGCATGAAAGAAGTGCTGGGTGACAAAGTCAAGGACGTCAAAAGCACAGACAGACTGTCAGGCAGTCCTGCCTGTATGGCATCTTCTGACGGCGTCAGCTCCACCATGGAAAAACTGATGCGTTCTTTCCAAAAAGACGACAGTATTCCGCAAAAAGTTCTGGAAATTAATCCCGACCATGCCCTTATCCGCTCCCTGCTGGCGATTTATAAGGACGACAGCAAATCCCCGCTTTTTGAAGAAATGGTCTGGGGAATTTTTGATAATACCATTTTGCTTGACGGCTATATGAATGACCCGTTCCTTATGGCACAGCGAAGCTTAAAGCTTATGGAAAAAGCAGGACAATGGTATATGGACCTGCGTTCAAAATAAAAACTTTCTTTTTTATGGGGGGAATTATTCCCCCAAAAAATCAAGTAGTCCCTAATGGGTTTGATTTTTTGAGGACGAGAACTTTTTAACATATTGTAAGCTTTTTATGGCTGCGCCATGCTGAAAATATGTAAAAAAGTCCCCACCCCCCTACACGCAAAACAGTTATAGACGCTGTCTATAACGGTTTTGCATGCAGGGGCTTGGGGAAAATAATT
>CAOMFZ010000079.1 GCA_948482415.1 uncultured Mailhella sp. | reverse complement strand
GGAAGAGGTCGAGAAGGTCCATATAAGCAGAACCCATAATACCGCCAACGTGGGTAATACCTTCGTTAACGAGTACTTCGGCCATAGCTTCACTAGGAGTCATTTTAGGCATGATAATCCTCCGAGAAAATACTCTTTGTTAAATGTTAATGTTTATTATAAATTCCAAATACCAATCTCACACTTGAGGATTGGTATCCTCCAATGCCAAATAGTCAGAGACTATGTGTAACTTTCTTTTATACTGCATATAGTGTGCCGAATATAAAAAGCATAGATAATTCAGTTGTGAAAAAATGTGCACGATTTTATCAAACGACAAATAATTCATTTTTGAATTATTTATCATTTTTTACAAAAAATTCAATGCATTTCTGACTTGAGTTAATGGTATTATTTTATGATTTCAGTATGTTAAAAACCAAGTCATTTCTCTGTCCAAAATGCAGCACTCTTTTTATACTTTATAACATATTGATATAATAAACAATTTTACTCTATATACAAATAATATCAGTCAGATTATTTTCTTTGCATTTTTAACATTTAAAAGCACCCTTTTCTATACTCGTTAATATTAAGAAAAATTTTATTTAAAAAATATTCTTGTGACAAAAAGAACAATCAAAATTTTCTGCAAAACAATTTTCATAAAAGTAAATGTTATATTTATTTTTTATTTAATAATTTCATATAGTTATATACTTTCAATGCATTAACAACTTGATTTATTCATTTTGATATGATAAGCAATGCAAATACAACTTAGTTTTATACTATCATTAGTTAAATGGGAATATTATGCAAAATAATACTTACCAGGAAATTTTTAAAGAACTTTTAGCCGACAATTCCTTTCCCTTTTGTGCCTGTTTAATTACACAAAAAACAGGACAAATCATTGCTCTCAATGAAAATGCCCTCTTCTTTTTTGATGCCGGCGAAAAAAAAATCATTGGCAGGGAATTGCCTGCACTTTTCAAAAAATTTGGCGTAACCGAGTTTGAATTTTTAGGCAAAGACGCCCCTGAAAACTGCATCAAAACCTTTACCAACGGCCATAAAAGTTTTCTTTATTTTTTTAAACAAATCCAACCAAACTGTACTACTCCGCCTCTTGAAGAAAAACTTATTTCCTTTTTTTGGACTGAAATTCCCATACAGAAAAAAGACCGTGCAGAACCGCTTGTCCATGATTTTGACGTTTTGCTTGATTCTATCCATGACGGCATTTGGATTATCAACGGCAACGGCATTACTCTTTACGCCAATAAAGCTTTGAAACGCATTGCAGGCATTTCCCCAAAAGACGTCATTGGAAAACATGTTACAGTACCTATGATGCAGGGAAAATTTACCAGCTGCGTAACTTTAAGTGCCTTGAATGAAAAGAAAACTGTAACCCAATTTGACGATTATTCCAATGGAAAACACTGTTTAAACACCAGTACGCCTATTTTGGATGAAAACGGGAATGTGACGCGGGTTGTCGCCATTATCCGCGACATGTGCGAATACGACGACCTGCACAAAAAAGTTCTGGACGCTGAACAAACAGTCAAGCAATACAAAGGCGAACTCAAAAAATTTGAAAACGGCTCCAAATATATTGGTACAAGCAAGACTTTCCAAAACTGTCTTGATCAACTCAAAAAAGTAGCAAAATCAACATCTTCTGTTTTACTCCTTGGCGAAACAGGGACAGGCAAAAGCCTTGCGGCTTCCTTTATTCACGAGCACAGCAACAGAAAAGATAAACCATTTATTGCCATAAACTGTGCTGCCATTGCAGAATCACTTATTGATTCCGAGCTGTTCGGTTATGAAAAAGGCTCCTTCACAGGCGCAGATCAGGCAGGCAAAAAAGGCTATTTTGAACAGGCAGACAAAGGAACACTGCTGCTTGATGAAATCGGCGAACTGCCCCTTTCTGTGCAGGCCAAGCTTCTGCATGTCTTGGATAATTACGGCTTCCACCGTGTAGGCGGAAATACGCTTATTAATGTTGATGTGCGGATTATTGCTGCCACCAACAGACCTTTGGACGAACTGGTCCGGCGTAAAGAATTTCGCGAAGATCTTTTCTATCGTCTTAATATATTAAATGTTAATATACCACCCCTTAGAGAACGTCAGGAAGATATTCCGGAACTTGCCAAATCTTTTCTAGCTGATGCCTGCAAGCGTCTCAATACCATCAAGAGTTTTGCTCCGAAAACACTCCTTGCACTTTCTTCCTACACATGGCCGGGCAATGTGCGTCAGCTTCGCGCTGCTGTGGAATATCTGGCTGCCATGACAGAGGGAAATATTATTCGCCCCACAGATTTATACCCTTATGTCTTCCCTGAAAAGCCTGCTGAAAATATCAATACCTCGATTACAAATATTAATGATAAAACCCTTGAAGAAGCTATCTTCGAATTGGAATATACCATGATAAAAGATACGCTCGTGCAGGAGGGAAGCACTTACAAAGCAGCGAAAAAGCTTGGTATCAGCCAATCAACCGTTGTGCGTAAGGCAAAACATTTAGGCATAAAAATATCTGATTAGAGTTTTCAGCCAAAGATCAGGCAAGTCAAAAATGCATTGTTTCAAGTTTTAAACAATGCATTTTTTTATTTGTGAAAAAAATCGACAAACAAAAAATATTTTTTTCTCATACTTTTCAACACAATAAAAAAATAAAATTTTAAATCACAAACTTTGGAACAAGAATTGCTATGTATGAAACAGAATTGATAAACAGAGTTTTCTGTTTAAACTAACTAAAAAAATTTTTAGGAGAAAAAAAATGATTGTTAGTATCCCAAAGGAAATTAAAAACAAAGAATATCGTGTTGGTATTACCCCTGCAGGTGTTAGAGCCCTTGTTGACGCTAAACACGAAGTTTTAGTTGAAACAGGTGCCGGTGCTGCTATTGGTATTTCCGATGATGACTATAAAGCACAAGGTGCAAAAATTGTTAAAACCGCTGCTGAAGCTTGGAGCGGTGAAATGGTTGTTAAAGTAAAAGAACCACTTGAAGAAGAATACAAATTCTTCCGTCCGGGTATGGTTCTCTTTACCTATCTCCACCTTGCTGCAGAACCAAAACTTACCGATGCTCTTCTTAAGAACAAAGTAACCGGTATTGCTTACGAAACAGTTCAACTCCCAACCCGCGTTCTTCCTCTTCTCGCTCCTATGTCAGAAGTTGCAGGTCGTATGGCTGCTCAAGTTGCTGCTAACCTCCTCACCAAAAACGCTGGCGGCATGGGTCTCCTTATGGGTGGTACTGCCGGTGTTCCTGCTGCTAACTTCGTAGTAGTTGGTGCTGGTGTTGTTGGTTTCAACGCTGCTAAAGTTGCTGTTGGCATGGGCGCTAAAGTTACCATTATTGATAACAACATCGACCGTCTCCGTCAAATCGACGACCTCTATGGCAACAAAATCCAAACTCTCTTCTCTAACTCATTGAACATTGCTCATGCAGTAAAAGAAGCTGACGTTGTTATCGGTTCTGTTCTTATTCCTGGTGCTGCAACTCCACAACTCGTAACCACAGAAATGGTAAAAACCATGAAAGCTGGTTCAGTTATCGTTGACGTTGCTATCGACCAAGGCGGTGCTGTTGAACTTACCGCTAAACACGGTGCTACAAGCCACGATAATCCTACCTTCATGTCAGACAACGGCGTTGTTTGCTACTGCGTAGGCAACATGCCTGGTGCTGTTGCTCGTACTTCTACCTTCACCCTTACCAACGCAACCTTGCCTTACATGGTACAACTTGCTAACAAGGGCTGGAAGAAAGCTTGCCAAGACAACGAATCTCTTGCTAAAGGTCTTAACACCCATGACGGTAAAGTATTCTTCAAGGGCGTTGCAGACAAATTAGGTATGGAATGCCACGCTTTGAGCGAAGCACTCTAATATAAACTTTATGTCCATAAGGGAATATTCTTCCCTTGTGGACTTTTTTTATAAACATTTTTAAAAAATCCTTTTTGGAGGCTTATTATTATGGCTTGCTGCAAAAAAGAACTTACCGCTCAAGAAGTTATTGATCTTGATAAAAAATATGTATGGCACCATTTGACCCAACACAAATCTTTTGAAAAAGCTGACCCAATGATCATTGACCATGGCGAAGGCATCAATGTATGGGACGTAAAAGGCAACAAATACCTTGACGCCGTATCCGGCGGTGTTTGGACTGTTAACGTTGGTTACGGCCGTGACGAAATCGTTGACGCTGTAGCAAAACAAATGAAAAAACTCTGCTACTTCGCTAACTCTTTCGGCAGCACCCCAACTGCTATTTTCGCTGAAAAACTTATTTCTAAAATGCCTGGCATGAGCCGTGTTTATATTTCTAACTCCGGTTCAGAAGCTAACGAAAAAGCATTCAAAATCGTTCGTCAAATTTCTGTTTTGAAACACCAGGGCAAGAAATATAAAGTTCTTTATCGTGAACGTGACTACCACGGTACCACCATTTCTACTCTTTCTGCCTGCGGACAAGAAGAACGCCGTGACCAATATGGTCCTTTCACTCCTGGCTTTATTCCATTCCCGGCTGCTAACTGCTATCGTAACCCATGGGGTCTTGATCCAAACGATCCTTCCCTTGGCGAAAGATTTGCAAAACAACTCGAAGATGTAATCATTGCTGAAGGTCCTGACACTGTTGGCGGTGTTATCGTTGAACCTATCACCGCTGGCGGTGGTGTTCTTGTTCCACCAAAAGACTACCTCAAGAAAGTTTCTGAAGTATGTAAGAAATATGATGTTCTTCTTATCATCGACGAAGTTGTCTGCGGTCTTGGCAGAACTGGTAAATGGTTCGGTTACCAACACTTCGACGTACAGCCGGATATCGTAACAATGGCTAAAGGTGTTGCTTCCGGTTATGCTGCTATCTCCTGCACAGTTACAACTGAAAAAGTATTCCAAGACTTCATCGCAGATCCTGCTGACCGTGAAAAGTATTTCCGTGATATTTCTACCTTCGGCGGATGTACTTCCGGTCCTGCTGCTGCTATTGCTAACCTCGAAATTATCGAAAGAGAAAACCTCCTTGAAAACACCACTAAAGTTGGTGAATACTTCATGGGCGAACTCTTGAAACTCAAAGATAAATATGCATGTGTTGGTGATGTTCGCGGTAAAGGCTTGTTCTTAGGTATGGAACTTGTAAAAGACCGTGCTACAAAAGAACCAGTTGCTGAATCATTTGCCGGCGCAGTTGTTGGCAGCTGCATGAAACAAGGTGTTCTCATTGGTAAAACATCTCGCTGCTTCAAGCAATTCAACAACACTCTTTGCTTCAGCCCTGCTCTTATTGCTACAAAAGCTGATATCGATGTTATCGTTGCAGCTGTTGATAAAGCTCTTGCTGAAGTTAGCAAATAATAATTTGCAATTAACAAAAATATAAAAAAGGCGGCTCATGCCGCCTTTTTTTGTTAATGATGAAAATTTTATAACTGATTTCTTTTCGTTGTTGAATGTACATCATACTCATAGGACATTTCCGAAACTAGAGCAATTCCGGAAATAATTGCAACAAATTTTTATAAGAAAGCTTAAAAATTTTTGTAAAGGGGTGCAGGGGAAGAAACTTTTTATAAAAAGTTTTGCCCCTGCATAGAAAAGTCGCAAGATTTACCGGAATTGCTTTAGAGGAAAATTTATTCTCAGCGGCAATTTATTTTCAACTATATTTTTGCCAATTCTTCCAAACGCTGCAAATCAATAATTTCCAGACAATTTTTTGTGCACTTGCCGATAATGCCCGCCTCTCGCAATTCCCGGATATTGCGGCACAAGGTATTTCTATGAATATTAAGCATAAGAGACAATTCTGTCTGCGAAAAGCCCAAGTTAAAGGTTGTCTTATTCACTTTCAGATACTGCCGCATTAAGAAACGCGCAATAAGCGCTATGGAATCCATGGCAGCTTTTTCACTAAGCTGGACATAAAAAGCACCGGCTTTAATGGCTTCGGAGCGAATGATACTGAGCATTAGTTCCGGGTTTTCCTTTGCAAATTCAACACTTGTCAATAATTCTTTAGGAAAAAAATACAAAATACAATCTTTTGTTGCCACAAATTCAGGCAAATAAATATCACTGTATTGGTGAAACAATTTGTTTTCCAGACAAATACAGCCGTCTTCAAGATAAAATACCACTCGAGCCTTGCCTTCCCAGGAAACACTGGAAAGCGATAATTGTCCTTTATATAAATATCCAAAAGTATCAGCATTAAGACTTTCTAAAATAGTTCCTTTAGAAACATTCTTTTTTATGCCCAAGTGCAAAAATTTTTCCCATTCTTTATTGAGCCCTGATAACACATGAGACTGTATCCAAATATTATTCATTATATTTGCCTCTGATATCTTTTGAATATTTTAAGGCTATCCTATTTCATAAAAAAAAGAAAGCACTATTTGTGCTTTCTATATATTTGTTTTTCTACAAAAAAGCCACTCACGTTTGCCCTGCTTTTGAAGCAGTACATTTGCGGGTGGCTTTTATTCAAATCATTGTTTAATTATTATTCAATATTACCAACACAGTGGCCGGCTGTACCGCCGTATGGCTCAATAGTTCCTTCAACTTCCACGATATTGTCACAGCCAAGCGGAGCTGCACCCGGAACACGGAAAGAACTCTTATCAAGAGGCTTAATTTCTGTTTCAACAGGTTTATCGAGTTGAGGTACCCATTCATAAGGGGCACGGTATGCACGATAAATATAGTTCATATTGTCTGCTTCGTAGAAATAGGGGCATACATATTCCCAAACAATTTCATAGTCTTTTGTAACTTCAACAAGTCTGCCGTCAGAACCTTCAGTAATAAGGGTATTGCCGTTTGGCAGACGCTGCGCAGAGCTGATGAATGGACTATAGAAACGGCAGGCGTCAAGAGGAATGAGATAACCCATTTCTTTTGGTGTGCATTGCCATACAATTTCCAAAGTAATTGGGTTAAATTCAAGAACACGGGAATAGTCACGAAGAGCGGTCTTTGTACCGTCATGTGCACCCGGGTTCGGAGCACCATAACCAGCCCAGCCGCCGTTATCGTAAACGAGGATATTACCTTCGCCTGGCAAGCCGCGAGGAATCATATGAGCATGGTGCTGACCGATAATCCAGCCAAGTTTCTTGAGTTCCGGAGTCTTATTGTAATCAGGACCGACTTGCCATACAATTTTACCGGTCTTTTTATCAACAATGAAAATAATATTGACTTCACGTCCGTCCATAATAATATTTTCAGGATTAAAACGTTCATCACCCTGATCATACCATTTATTTGGTCCCAGTTTAGACATGGAGTTGATATGCATCCAGTCGCCAAGGCTCGGAGCTTCTTCAATCAGCGAACCGCCTCTAAAGTTAGGGTTGCGGCTCATGGCATTGAGCGCTTCCTGAGAAAAGCCCATTTCTTCGACGTGGTCAGAGGCTTTCCATTCCCAAAGAATATCGCCGTCCCAGTCAACTTCATAGACAACGTCATCTAAAAGGTGTTTTTCAGAAATATAAGGACAATGTACATCTTTATGAGCCAAAATCAAGGTGTTGCCGCCGTCGATTTTTGGTTCCATGCCGGGAACATAATAACCGACAGGGTTGCCGTCACGCTGATAATCATGGTGCTGACGAGCCATCCATTGCGGCTCTTCGTTTGGATCTTTATCATCAATAAATTCAGCTTTATTCCATTTCCAAACTATTTTACCATCAAAATCAATTTGCACTAAATCACGTTCGTCCTGCAAACCGTATTTTGGATTTCTTACGCCGGAACTTGCCAAAATATGTCCGCCGGGGAACAATTTTGTCGGGAAGCCTTCAAAGTGTTTCCATAAACGAACTTCACGGCCATTCATATCAATAAGCAATGAACCGCGATTATGGAGAGGCATAATGGTATAGCCACTCCAAGCTTTTTCAGGATTATAACGCAAAACCCCAGTAGGATAAACGGTAGGATAGCCCATAATTATCTCCTTTTTTAGTTTGTGTTTTTTTCATATAGCACAAAAATCATATTATTTTTGCACAACATTGTGCAATTTATAAAAGTTTCTAAAGGGTGTCGTCATTATGAATACAACATATTGAAATTATTTGTAAAATCAGAAAAACATAAAATAAATTTATATAATAAAATCAATATGTTATAAATAAATGACAACACTGTCTAAAATTCTTTTTTGTAAAATTGCACTATATTGTGCAGAATTTAACATGCGCTTTTTTTATTTTATAATAAACCCTATGTATGGAGGCTTTATGCTTACAGAAGAATGTGTTGTTAAATCTTGGAAACAGTGGCTTTTATGTTTTGTAACAGCAGGATTTGTTACCTTTTTATTCTACAATCCTGAAAATATGAAATTAAACCTTTATTGGTTCAGCAGTGTGCTTGCCTTGAGCTTGTTTGCTTTTGAACTTGTCAGCATGGTTGTGGCAATTCTGACCTTGCTCATGTTCTATGTGATTTCCGGAATTTCAACGCCTGATGTTGTCTTCAGCGGCTGGCTTGCTCCTATTCCGTGGATTGTTTTAAGTGGCATGCTCATTGGCGTTTTAATGGAAAAATCCAATCTCGCCCAGCGCATCGCCCTTTTAATCCTTTCCAATGTTGCCAAAACACCTTTGCGCCTTTTGATTGCTTTCTTCTTGGCAGGTGTTGTTATCAGTGCTCTTATTCCTGATATTATTACTGTTCTTATTTTATTCATGACCATTGCAACTAGTATCTGCCAAAGCCTCCACCTTGAAAAAGGCTCTAAAGAAGCAAGTACCATTATCATGGGAGCATTCTTTGGCGGCGCAATTTCTTCTGCCATGTATTTACCCAATAATACAGGAATTATTGGGTTACTCATGGTAAAAGATATGGGCGTTGAATTTAGCTGGATAGGATTTTGGATTGAAAACGCTACCTACTGTATTGTACATATTATTATTGGTATTGCATTGCTCTATTTCTTTGGCAATAAAGCCCTTTATCCTCATATCCAAAAATGTGTTTTAGAAGCAAAGTCTGAACTCGATAAACTGGGCAAAATGAGCTCCCTTGAAAAACGTGCGCTTGTGCTTTCTCTGCTTGCTCTGGCAGGATTTGTATTTGAACCCCTGCACCACCTGCCCGGCTATTATTTATTCGCATTCATTGTCTTTTTAGGATTTACGCCTTTATTCAATGTTTTTGAATGCAGTGACATTGAAAAAGTAAACTTCTCCATTTTGTTCTTTATTGTTGGCTGTATGGCTATCGGCTTTGTGGCAGGCACCCTCGGTATCCCTGCATGGCTGTCTTCAAAAATCGTACCTGTTTTACAAAGCATTGAAAACAGCGCCCTTGCAAACTTGTTTGCCTACTTTGTCGGGGTAATTGCAAACTTCCTCCTTACCCCTGTGGCAGCGGCAACATCCCTCAGTGTTCCTATGGCGCAAATTGCAATTGACTTGGGCATGACCATTAAGCCTACCTTATACAGCTTCCTTTACGGACTTGACCAATTTGTTTTGCCTTATGAATTGGCTCCTGCTCTGCTTATGTTCTCAACAGGTTATGTAAAGCTTA
>CAOMFZ010000078.1 GCA_948482415.1 uncultured Mailhella sp. | reverse complement strand
TCACTGCATGTTTTGGTGCAGGCTACTTCCTTGGGATATTTTGACTGCACGTCCTGAAAAAGTTTATCCACTTGTGCGGTAAGCACTTCATATTCCAAAAAGATTTCTTCAAGTTCTGCACTTTCTATTTGTGACATAGGCTATCCATTCTATACGTTTTCAGCTGCTTTTAATAAAGTAAAACTGCCTTTAATAAAATAAGGCTGCACCGGGATTTGGTCAAGATTAAATCTAAAAAATTTTTCGTTTGAATGCCGCGGTTATGGTTTCAAACGGGGATTTTTTCTTTTCAACCATAAAAATGGACTCAGGACAGATAACGCCAAATTCTTCCTCTGCCAGACTGAGGGTAAATTGCTGCTGCAGACCTGTGCGCTGGGGCGGGATTGCCCCAAAAGGCGCAGAAAAGAATTTATCCCGATGCAGAATATACCAGCCTGTTGTTTCCAGACTGCAGTCGTAGAGATAAATTTCCGTATCCGTAATGCGGGAAATCGCTGACCAGTGGTCCACCATGGGACCTGCCTGCCGCGGCAAAAAACGGCAAAAGCGAAAAACTGCCGTGACTTCCTTTTCTGCCTCCGCACTTAACGTCACCGTGTTTTTCAGAAATTCCCAAATGGTATCGATATCCACTTCCGGCTGAAAAAAACGAATATTGTCAAGACTGGGATTTATGCCCGGAAAAGGACAATAATAGGTATACGCATAGGTTTCCTGCCATTTTGCCAGCATGCTGTTTACCAGCCTGTTATAATTGGTTTCATGGCAGACAATTTTTTTCCATTCTTCGGGATTTTTCGCCTGCTCAATCAATGTATCATTCAAAATATCACGCGCCTGAAAAGCGGAAATACCGAATAAAAGCCGCAGCGCGTTCAAAACAGAATACGCCGCACAAAAATTGTCTATTTTTCCTTGAAATAAAGGGTTCATTTCTACCGCCCCGATTAATCATGGCAAAAGCAGGGAAAAATTGCCATGACAAGCATTTTCTTTTCTATCTTACAAGTTCGCAGGACTTTTGACAAGAAAAAGCATAAACGTAAAAAATTAATGCTTTGTTATAGTTTACGGTTGATTTTATAACTGCAAAATATAATTATAAAATTTTCTTTTTATGGGGGAAATGATTTCCCCCATACCCCCACATTGCTTGTTTTTCTTTCAGAAAAACAAGAAGATATGTTTTATAAGTGATTGGTTATCAACCTCTTTCTATAACAAAGCGAAAATTAAACTAGACATCTGATAAATTTGCGTATATAAAGGAATTGTTTATATAACTATATAACAATAAATTGATATAGTCATGGACACAATCAATAAACAATGAGGCGTGGAATGGAAATTATAACTACACTTGAAGCTGTCAAAGCACGCTGCAAAGAATTAAAAAAACAGGGAAAAACAATAGCCCTTGTTCCCACCATGGGCTATTTGCATGAAGGACATCTTTCCCTCATCAGAAAAGCACGGGAACTGGCGGACATTGTGGTGGTAAGCCGCTTTGTCAACCCTACCCAGTTTGCCCCTAATGAAGATTTGGACGCCTACCCCAATGACCCGAACCATGACCACAATGTCACGGAAAAGGCAGGCACCGATATTTTATTTGAACCGCTCGCTTCTGCCATGTATGCAGAAGATCACGGCACCTGGGTGGAAGTGCCGGAACTTGCCAAGGTTTTGTGCGGCGTGACCCGTCCTATCCATTTTCGCGGTGTGTGCACGGTTGTCACCAAACTTTTCAATCTTATTCACCCTGATTATGCCTGCTTTGGCGAAAAGGACTATCAGCAGCTGACCATTATCCGCCGCATGGTGCGTGATTTGAATGTTGATGTGGAAATTGTGGGCTGTCCGCTTGTGCGCGAAGAAGACGGGCTTGCCATGAGTTCCCGCAATGCCTACCTGACGAAAGAAGAACGCGCACTTGTTCCCCATATCCGCAAAGGGCTTTTGCTTCTCGCGCAAATGGCAAAACAGGGTGAGTATAATGCAAAAAATCTCCATGATTTCTTTGCACAATATATAAAAGAAAATATCCCTACGGCTCGTATTGACTACTGCAATATGGTGGATAAGGATAGTCTGGAAAGTCTTGAAACCCTGAAAGATAAGGCTGTTATTGCCGTTGCCGTTTATGTCGGCAAAGCACGTCTTTTAGATAATATTTTAATTTCAAAATAAGCGAACGCAATAAAACGCCTCGCAAAGGAGCTTTATGATTCCCGCAAAAGGTAGATATGTTTTTTCTTCTGAATCCGTTACAGAAGGACACCCGGACAAAGTTGCAGACCAAATTTCCGACGCAATTTTAGACACTCTCCTTGAACAAGATCCTAATTCTCACGTTGCCTGCGAAACATTGGTTACAACCGGTATGGCAATTATTGCCGGTGAAATTTCAACGAAAGGTTATGCTGACCTGCCTCACGTTGTGCGCGAAACCATTAAAAATATCGGTTACAACAGTTCTGACATGGGCTTTGACTACCAAACCTGTGCCGTACTTTCTACTATTGACAAGCAATCCGCCGATATTGCGCAGGGCGTTATCCGTGAAAATCCTGAAGATCAGGGCGCCGGCGACCAGGGTATGATGTTTGGTTTTGCCTCCAATGAAACCGAAACCCTTATGCCTGCACCTATTTACTGGGCTCACCAACTTTCTCTGCAATTAGCGCGTGTGCGTAAAGACGGCATTGTTGATTTCTTCCGTCCTGACGGAAAAACACAGCTTTCTTTTGAATACGAAAACGGCAAGCCTGTCCGCATTAACAACGTTGTTATTTCCACCCAGCACGCTCCCAATGTGGAACAGGCAGACATTGAAGAAGCTGTACGCCGTGAAGTTATTTACCCTGTTTTAAAGCCAACCGGATTTTTTGATGAAAAAGACTGCGATATTTTCATTAACCGCACCGGCCGTTTCGTTATCGGCGGTCCTGTGGGGGACTGCGGCTTGACCGGACGTAAAATCATCAACGATACCTACGGCGGCATGGGCAACCACGGCGGCGGTGCTTTCTCAGGTAAAGACCCTTCTAAAGTTGACCGTTCTGCTGCCTACATGGCACGGTATGTTGCGAAAAACGTTGTTGCAGCAGGACTTGCTCCTCGCTGTGAAGTACAAATCGCTTACTGCATCGGTGTTGCAGAACCTGTTTCCGTGCTTGTTTCTTCTCTTGGAACAGGCGAAGTTCCTGACGAAATCCTCACCAAGGCTGTGCGTGAAGTATTCGACCTTCGTCCTTATCACATCATCAAACGCCTTGACCTCAAACGTCCTATTTACTCCAAGACTTCCTGCTACGGACACTTTGGACGTGAACTCCCTGAATTTACATGGGAAAAAACTGACGCTGTTGCTGATCTGCGCACTGCTGCAAAAGTATAATTCTCAAAGGGGGAAACCTTAAGGGGTACCCCTTTTCAGTTTCCCCCTTTGAACCCCTTTCTTCAATCCCCTTGGCTCTCTTCTCGAAAAATGAACAGACAAGCTGTCCATTTTCTCGGAGTTCGCCACAACAAATGCCATACCTATTTTCAGCAAGTGGTTTCCTGCATAATAACACGCCATATTTTGCCGTACTGCTTTGCAGAACGGCTTTTTATTTGTGCTAAAGCATACAACCGAAAAAACGCACTATTTTATAGTGCGTTTTTTTATGTTAAAGTGTACAATAACAAGTACCTGTAAAAGGAACTTAAAAGTATGTTACTTCGTCTTATTCTTCTTAATTTCTCGGTAAATAACGGCAAGAGTAATTGAGCCTATAATCGTTATGAAAAGCAGTGCAGGAATAATATTCATTTTCAACCTCTGCTTATATAATAAGCTCCTCTGCTCGCTTTGGCAAGAAGCGGCGAGAACATTTCCAGTAATAAAATATTCCTATTAGATATATGAAAGACTTTCGATTTGCGGAGTTTCACTCTTTGTAGGCGAGAGCTTTAGCTCTTTGCCGGAAAAGTGTGAAACAGGGGTAAGTTCGGGTGGCAGCCACCGGAGGCGGCGAAGTCGTTTGCGTTAGCGAGTAGACGAGCTTTACGCAAATGGACAGCAGAGATGGGGGTGAGAATTGCTTACCGCCCTGCAAAACACCCTTTGGTGGCGTAAAGGGGCAAAGCCCCTTATAAAAAAAAACGCACTTATTACAGTGCGCTTTTTTAACTCATTTTTTTTATAAAAAAAATTAGAACTTATAGCCAATGCTGAATGAGCAGGTATGAGCATGAGCATCATCAATATGGTCAGCAACAGGAGCATAGGCAGAATGATTGTAACGCAGTTCCAGAATATCATGGTAAACGTATGCTACGTCAAGAGTCCAGTTATCATACTGAAATCCTAAACCGGCACCGTATTTCCAGCGTCCGTGGGCAGGAGCAATAAAGTCAGCATAGGCTTCCTTTACAGGAGACGTTTCATAGGAAACACCGCCGCGCAAAGTCAGCCAGTCAAGAGCCTGATATTCGGCACTCAAAGAGAAAAACCAGGTATCCCGCCAGTCTTTTTTCTGTTCAATTTTATTCAAGCCGGGAAAAGGTGATGATGGAACATTAATGGTCAAATTGCTGTATCTGCTCCAGGTATTATATTGTACCTGCGCTTCAAAACTAAGTTCCGGCATGGGGTAATACGCAAGGGCAAGTGTATAGCTGTCAGGAGTATAGAGCATTGCACTGCCGCTGAATTTCCGACCTGCAAAAAGGGGATGAGCAGTTGAAAGTTCCCCGTCAAAATCAAAATCATTATGAGAACGATAGACAAAGCCCGCTTTCCATTGCTCATTAAAGCGATAATGCACTGAAAGGTTAAAAGCAGGAGACCATGCATCACCTGTCATGCTCAGAGTTGTATCAACAGGCAATCCATTGGCTAATGTTTTCTTAACGTTCTGATTAAAATCAACATCGCCATAGGCAAGCTCAAGTCCAAAGCCAAGAGAAAGCTTATCGTTTACTCTCCATGCAATAACAGGACTTACGGTAAAGGTAATGAGTTCAACGTCATACACAGAGTTTGGCACAAAGAAAGAAGAACCGTAATCATTGCCTAAACCAAAACGGGAAAAGGCACCAAAACCAACAGAAATGGCTTCATTGACTTTATGGGTAATATAGCCATGAGGAGCAAAATATTGTTTCGTTTCAGAATGTTTTGATTGTCCGCCTGTACCGACAACAGTGTTAATAGGATGAATATATTCTCCCCCAAACAGAATTTGTGTGCCTTCAAGTTCGGTAATGGCAGCAGGGTTATAAGAAACAGAAGCAGCATCGCCGCCGCGGGCAACAAGACCGCCGGCAAGGGAAGCACCGCGGGAAGACCAGTCCTGCAGGGCAAAACCTTCAGCCTTTGCAAATTCCGGGCTCACAAATGTCACAGCAGCTGCGGCACTCAAAGCCAGCACAGACATTTTTTTCAAAAAGGACATATACATTCTCCTTAAATTTATACAAAAAAAATTTTTCAGCTGTAATTTAACAGGCTTTTTCTTGTAAGTCAAGACGTTTTCAAAAAAAATATAGTTAATCAAAAATATAAGTTTTCTTAAAGATATTTTTGGCACTGATTTTGCTTTAACCTTTACTGAATGCAGAAAATGGGAAAAATTTTCCAAAGGAGTTATCATGTCAGTTTATTCAATCAATAATCCTCTTTCCAACGGATACGGTGTCAATGTTCAGTCAATCAGAAAAAAACTTCAGGAAGAAGAGGAAAACAATCCCACTTTACTGGATACCTTAGTACAGAAAAAAAATGTGGTTGGCGAAACGGAAGAAGAAGAAAGTCAAAAGAAACAAACTTTGCTTGACCAAATCAATGCCGCCGCAAATAGTGATAATTTAGCGGAACAAGTGGAAAAACTTGCCCAACAGCTCGGTATTACCGGCAAAATCACCTATAATAAATTATTTGCGCATAAAGAAGAACTGGAAAATACTTTTCAGGAAACAGTAAAAAACGGGCTTGCAGAACTGGGTGTTGACCCGGAAGCGGATTTCAGAATAAGTCTTAATGATGACGGAACAATCAAAGTTTCTTCAAATCACAAAGACAAAGCAAAAATTGAACAATTTTTCAAAGAAAATCCCCAGCTTGCAGAAAGCTATCAACAAATACAAACGCTTAACCAAGTGGAAGAAGCACGCAAAATGGGAGGAAAAAATATCGATGCTAATTACGAAAGGCCTAATTTATTGAGCTATATGAATAAAATGGGCACAAGCTCCGCCCTTGCCATGACAGGTCAGGGAAGCCTTGCCACCCTGCTCAACACAGGCTTTAATTTAACCATATAAAATTTCCCTTTAACTGTATCATTAACCTTTAACAAATAAAAAACTTTAACTGTATACCCCCCTAAATTAGGCATGATACGAAAAAAAAAAGGAATAAGCTTTTCCCCTGCTTATTCCTTTTTTTGTTAAATACAACGCGCAAAAAATTTATCATCACACAGATAAAAAGTTTATCTTGCACTAAAAAGAAAGTGCGTGTAAATTTATTTTCAAGAATAAAAATTTCCTTTCAAAATTTTGGTACAATATTTGCTGTTTTAATAAAAAAAAACAGGAGAAAGAGTATGCCTATCAATTTAAATTCACTCAATACAATGCAGGATACTGCGCGCGTGACGCTCAATAATGACGGCACATTTCAAAAAGCTTCCTTCTTTTCCAGAAAGTCAACCATTGACCAAAATAAACAGAATATTGTTAACAGTCTGAAACAAACCATTGCTTCAGACCCCAAATATTTTGGCGTTCAAAAGCACCTTGAGGGCATGATTGACGGACTGATGACAAGTAAGTTGTCATCAAGAGGCATTACCGCCGGGCAGATTAAAGATATTTTAGCCTATGCAGACAGTCTGTCAACTCCGAAAGAACGCCAAAATTCCTTTATGAGTCAGGCAATAGGCACAGCTTTTTCCCTGCATGCCGCCCAGGAGGGAAATTCTCAGCCAGAACTGCCAACAACGTTGGCAGACAGTTCAAAACAAATCAAGGACAGTTACAGCAATGCACTGCATGATATGTTAAAAGGAATATTTAAGGCAACAGCAAATCTGCGGGAAGTTAACCTTGAAAATGTTGTAAGGCAGTTTGACGAAAAAGCCGTATTAATAAAAAGTACCTTGGATACGTTTGATATGCCGGGTGATCTTGCAGATACGTTTTTTGCGAAAAGTATTGAAAAAAATTATACGAAAGAACAACTGAAAACATTGGGGGCATATTTTAAAGAAATTAATAACAATCCGCAATTAAATGCCACCCATAAGAGTTTATTGTTTGATATTGTAACAACGGACAATGGACCTCTGGAACGGGATAAATTTGATACGGCTGTTTTGGCAAAAGAAAATAATTTTGTATACGGCAAAGTAAAAGATTCTGCGGAATTTAATGCGCATATTGAAAGCTCATTATCTGCCATGGGTTTTGGCAAAAGCGATATGGCAGCTGTCAAAGAACAAATTGCAAAGTCCGTAAGCGATGATGTGTATAAGCTTGTTTTCAGCGGAACAAAAGCAACACCGGATATGATAGACGAAATTGCAGACAATAAGCTTGCTGCCTATAATTCTTCTGTGCAGGAAGTAAAAGCGTATGCCGGTGAAAATGCCGTACTTGAGAAAATCGGCATGCGGACTATCGCGGATCTTGCTGAAATACCAAAAAATGGCTATCTGACTGCCCTTCATACGGCAAGTGAAGCTATTAATCCTGCTTTTCTCAAGGAAATTTGCAATAGTGCAAGCCTTGATCGTTTTGATACTGCAATAGACAATCTGGCAAAAGCTGTTTATGACAGTTCAAACCATATAGATCAGGCAGTAATGCCCAATGAACCAGGCATGATGAAACCTAATTTGACAGTGCATATTTTAGGCGAATGCCTGAATAACCTTTCTGCTGCTGAACGGCAGAATTTATTTGACCGCCTTTCTTCTGACGAAGTGACAAATTTGTTTTCCATGTATGCCAATGATGTGAAAAATGCTGACAGTATCTATATTGCTCAGACTCTCAGCTTCATCCGCGATCAAATTGCTTATATGGATAATCTGGAGAGAACGGCATTTCCACATCAGGAATGTGACTACGGCCAATTGACCTGTTCTTTGCGGAACAGAAATTCTTTAGATTCCATACTTTCAGGCAATTTGCCCAGAAATCTCCTGAATGATATTAACCCTGCCCAATACCAGGATCGGTTTAATCGCATTACCCAGGCAATGTTTCAGGTTAATTTTTTGGCTGAAATGCAGAAAATGGCTGGTATCAATACGGCAACAACAATCTTTCAAAGAGATATTAGCCGGGATTTAACCGTTACGTTGCCTGACGGAACAAGATTGGAAAATAATTTTGAAACTGCCAAAAATCAATTAGCGTCTTATGTGAGCCATGGACGAGTCAATACTTTTGCAGAACTAAATTCTGCTGAAAACCGCACTGCCCAAATTCTTATGGCATGCCTTTCACAGGAAACAGAAAAAATTGTGAATATGGGAGCCAGCATGGCTTTTAATGGTGAAAAAAATGAACCGGCTTTTATTACTATGGAAAACAGGGAAGCCAACAGGGGACTTCCTGGAGGCGGACGTGCGTTCAGTGTGATTGAAGACGGAAACGGCGGTTTTGAAATCCAATATCAATGCACCCGTTCCATTAACTTTTTTCAGGAGAACAGAGCAAAGGCAGTTCCTGTGATGCTTGGGGCAGATTCCAGAGAACATTATGAATTAAATGTCCATATTACAGGCGATGAAATCAGACGTTTGCAAACTGTTGATTTTGGCAGAATGGGAGATATATCGCAAAACCCTGCTGCAGATGATTTTTTGGATTGGCATGCACATTTTGATTTGGGTGAATACAATATGCAAAATGTCTCCATTACAGGCGGTTTTAATATTTATGGAGTACAGGAACAACAATAAGAGGAGTAGATATGGATATACAACTGTTTATTAATGAAGTCGGCAGAAAATTTAACACAGAACTTGCCTTGAATGAGCAGTTTGCCTGCTCCCTGCTAGTGGACGATGTTTTGGTGAATTTCCAATATCAAAAATACGACCAGACCCTGCTCATATACGGGCTTGTTTCCTATGCAGAAGAAGGTCTTAATCCTGCACAGCTGGAACGGGCTTTGGAAGCCAACTTATTCGGATATGAAAGCCTGACCTTCCATTTAGGTTATTACAAAGCCATGCATGCTCTTGTGCTTTCCGCCATGAAAAAGGAAGACGAACTCAGCGACGTTGAAGAATTTGCCAAACTCGTGCTTGTTTTTGCCGAACAGATAAAAAAATGGGAACAGGAAATAAACGCCCTTGCCGACAGCGAAAATAAAACGACCTCAACTCTCGCTGAAACAGAAGAAATAACAATGAATATCAATAATTTTCTTCGGGTTTAGAAGATTACCGATAAATTTTGCGATTTTTCTATGCAGGGGAAAAACTTTAGCTCTGCTGTCCAGTTCTGTTAGGCGAAGAATGAGCCTTACAGAACTGGACAGCAGAGATAGGGGAGGGCAAGAGGGCGTGCCCCTGTTAGCTTCCCTCTTCAAGGAA
>CAOMFZ010000077.1 GCA_948482415.1 uncultured Mailhella sp. | reverse complement strand
CGAGCATTTACATAATAAATTGGCGTAGTTACATAAAAACTGGACATATTTTCTCCTATTCCTGACTTTCATCATATGATGCACGTTTATAATGTTTTTCTTTTGTACGGTAATGATTATTGGGCTTACGGCCATATTTGCCGTGCTGAGGCTTTTCTTCCTGATATTCTTCATCTAAAAGCTTTGATAAATCCATATCCTCGCCATAATGCTCATCACTGCCCATAGTCATGTAATTTCCATACATGCCTTGTTCGTCATGTTCTTGGAAATCGTCATATCCCTGTGCTTTGACAGGATTTAAATTTTTCCATTCATCAACATCAATTTCCTGCTCCTGACCTTGTTCATTGACCACCACGGCAATATTTTTAAACATATTGGTACGGACAACTTTTAACATGCCAAGGTCTGTGGTATAGCGTTTGCCAATTTTAGGCGCCTGCGCATGAAAATTATCATAATTATCCTGTTCATAACTCAAACAGCAAAGTAACCGTCCGCAAATACCTGATATTTTTGCAGGATTTAAAAAAAGGTTTTGTTCCTTTGCCATTTTAATTGTCACAGGCGCAAAATTTTTCAAATAACGACGGCAGCAAATCACCATGCCGCAGTTGCCGAGAGCTCCCAGCATTTGCGTTTCATGGCGCACGCCAATCTGGCGAAGTTCAATACGAGTTCTGTATTCACGCACCAAATCTTTTACCAGTTCACGGAAATCTATACGGGTAGGTGCAGTGAAATAAAAAATCATTTTACTGCGGTCAAGCAAAACTTCCACATCAACAAGCTTCATTTCAAGTCCATGCTCTTTAATGCATGCTTTACAAAATTCAAAAGCCTGCGCAGCCAGTTTTTCCTGCTCTGTGGCTTTTAATATTTCATCTTCATGGGCCAGGCGAATAGTAAACGGATTTTGCGGCTTACAAAAATCAATACTTTCGGAAAGTTCACTTTTTACGCGAACTTCACCGTTTTCTTCCTGCCCTTTATCATTCATTTTATTCAAAAGAAAATTAGCAGAATTGAGTGAATTACATTGCCAAACGATACGTCCAAAAAAAATGGAACTGTCATTATACGCAACAACAGCCTGCCCAAAACAAAGGTTTTGCTCTACTTCCACAATTCCTATGCGGACTTGTCCATATTTGCTGCAGCGAATGCCGATATATTGTTTCATAAATTTATTTTTTATTATCCTTATTCATCTAATTTCAAAATACTGCGCAGGGTGGCAGTATTTTGTTCCCCGTTATTATGCTTATAACTGTTGTGCAAATATTCGAGCGGTGCATGGTGACATTTTTTGACAATGGCATGTGCCATTTTTTCAAGAGCATCCTGCAATTCCGGACTGTGTATGCCCATATGCTCAAGATTTTTCAAGGTTTTTGCCACTTCTTCGTGTGCAATTTTATCACCTTTTTCTTCAATAGCCAAAATTGTGGGCTTTAATTTCAAAAATCCGCGCCAAAACTCAAAAGCTTTTACTTCTTCATCAACAATTTGGGCTGCCTTGGCAGCTTCCTGTTTTCTGTTGGCTAAATTTTCTTCAACAACTTCTTTTAAATCGTCAATATCATAAACATAGACATTATCTAAATGATTGACAGCAGGGTCAATATCACGGGGCATGGCAATATCAATCAAAAACATGGGGCGTTTTTTTCGTTTCTGCATAACCCGCTGCATAAGTTCCGGATGAATAATTGCTTCCATGGCGCCGGTGGAACTAATCATAATATCCGTATCCACAAGGCAGTCTTCCAATGCATCAAAGGGAAAAGCTTCACCCCCGATTTTTTGCGCCAGTTCTTCAGCTCTTGCCAAGGTTCTGTTGACGATTTTGAGTTCCTTTATGCCGCTGTTGACCAAGTGCATGGCAGCAAGTTCTGCCATTTCACCCGCACCAAGAAGCAGAGCCTTATTTTGGCTCATATCGTCAAAAATACGTTTTGCCAGTTCCACAGCAGCATAACTGATAGACACCGCACTGGAGGCAACAGCCGTTTCACTGCGTACCCGTTTTGCCACAGAAAAAGCTTTATGCAGCAATCTATTGATTAAAAGCCCTGCATGCCCTGCCTGAACAGATAAGCGATAGGCGGCTTTAAGCTGTCCTAAAATTTGCGGTTCCCCAAGCACAAGAGAATCCAGACTTGACGCAACTCTAAATAAATGGCGAATAGCCTCTTCATCCTGATAATGATACATACAGGCACGAAGTTCGTTAATATCAGCATGGCGAACATCACACCAGACTTTCAGCAAATCCTCATAATTTCCGTCATACACAACAATCATTTCAACGCGGTTGCACGTTGACAAAATAAGTGATTCTTTGACCGCAAGTTTATCCTGCACAGAGGAAATACAGCATTTATGGCATAAAAAGGGCCATTTTTCCGGAGACGTAAATTCTGTTAACGCAAATTTTTCCCGAATTTCAACCTGCGCCGTGCGGTGATTTAATCCAATAAGATGAATAACTGACATAAACTAACTAAAAACCTTATATATAAACCTGATTAAAAACCATGGTGTGTTGGCAAAAATACATTCACAACAAAAATAGAAAACAAGGTAATGACAAAAACAAGCAGGGCAAGCTTTGCAGTTTTGCGTCCATTTGTGCCGTGAACTTCCCTTTCATAAAATAAAAATCCATAAAGCGCAAGAATAAGCAGGGAAATAATTTCTTTCGGGTCGAAGCTGAATACTCTGCCCCATGCCATATATGCCCAGATAAAACCGAATAAAAGCCCTACAGCGTAAAGCGGAAAACCTATTCTTGTGGCATGATGTATAACCTTATCAAGCGCCCCAAGAGAGGGAATATTTTTCGGCAAATTGACAAGCTTGGTTTTATTTTTGAGCATATTTTCCTGCCAGAGGAAAAGAGCTCCGGCGCCGGCTGAAACACCCATAATCCCAATGCCCGCAAAAATAAGGAATAAATGCACCACTAAAAAAGGACCAATAACGAGATGCTCCATGGGCTTTTCCTGATGCAGAAAAATTAGGGCTGAAAGCAGAAAAATAAAACAAAGCGGTGCGACAAAAACAAAAACCGTTGTATAGCGCAGTTTATAATACACCAGAAACGAAATAAGCAAAAGAAACCAACAAAGTGGGATTAAATACCATGAACGCAAAACAAAAATATTCATGTCACGAATAAAGTTTACGCATAGTAAAAGAGAAAGCAGCAAAAAACTGACCGCCAGACAACAAATTGCTTTTTTCTGCAAAGACTGCGGCTGCTTGCCGATAATCCCCACATAAAATAATATGGTTGCAGCAGCACAAAGCAAAAGAGAAGAAAGAGAAAGCGTAACTAGCATAACCTATCCTTTTTATTTATCTTTATCATGAAAGATTTCCTTATCATCAATTTTTGCAATAATAGTTTCAGGCAAAACCTGTGCCAGTTTTCGGTGCAAATCATGAAATTTTTTGAGCTCAATAAGCGCCATAACTTCTTCACGAAAATTTTTTTCCACCATTGCCCGAAAAATTTGCGGTCTTTTCCGCTCCTCCACATTTCTCAAAATAAGCGGACGAAGCATTTTGATAAGCCGCAAAAACGGCACATAACTTTTTGCTATCCAGTTGTTTAAATCATCTTTTAATGCTTTTGTAAATGCAGGACTTACCCCGGAACTGGACAGGGCAATCACAAGATTTTCATAATCCAAGTGTGCGGGAACAATAAAGTTTCCTCGTTCCGGCTCTTCAATCACATTACAAAAAATATTTTTTTCTTTACAAATTTCTGCAAAATTTCCATTAACTTCCGACGATGCCGTACACGCAAAAGCAAGTCTCACGCCCTCTAAATCTTCAATTAAAAAATCACGCTGAAAATAGGAAACATTTGGCTCAAAACCATATTCTTCATAAAATGCCTTTGAAAAATCACTTTGCGTTACATAGGGGTCAATAACAATTATTTCAAGGGCATGCGCTTTTATCAGCGTGGCAATTTTCCTTCCTGCCACACTGCCGGCTCCCAGCACTAAACATTTACATCTTGTAATATCTAAAAATAAAGGGTAATATTTCATGCCGGAAAGTATAAAACTTTACACTATACTTTTCAAGATAAAATTGCTACATAAAACAAATTCACACTTTAGCATGTAAAAAAGGAAAAAACATGAAAAATATTAAAACCTCTCCTGAATTTATGAATTTATCAGAAGACGAAATTGTAAAAGCTCTTGATGAATTTGAAGATCAATTTGCCACAGAAGAAGATGTCAACCCTGATGTGGAATCAGATAATCCTATTGTCAATGAAGTAGCCAGACTGATTAATGAATACACAACCCGTTTTGATGAACTTGTTGAAAAAACAGGAGAAAATGAAGATTTACCTGAAGAAATTTTTACCTATGAACCTGAAATTATTATTGAACGCGTTGCCTATGAAATTTTCATGGACGCAGTCCATGATTCCATGCAGGAAGCTGATGACGAATAATACTTTTTAAATTATGCAATACCCCTCCCCATTTCGGGGAGGACTTTTTTATGAAAGACTCTATGAATATTCCAAACGGAAATACATCTTCCCCATCTTATCCTTGCCGTTCTTTCTTACTCATTGTTAAAGAAAAAAATGAACAAGCCTTTCAGCTTGCCAAAGATATTAAAGTGTGGCTTGAAGAGAAAAAGCTCACCGCAACCATTATCCCGGCATTTTTGCCCGAAGAACAGCTTATCGAGCAAACAGGAAACCATGATTTAGCCATTGTTCTCGGCGGTGACGGCACCATACTTGGTGTTTCCCGCCGTATGTATAAAAAGCCTCTGCCGCTCATTGGCATAAACTTTGGGAAAGTAGGTTTTTTAGCTGATATTTTACCGGAAAAATGGCAGGAATGTTTTATCAAACTGCTTGCGGGTGAATATAATATCCAAAACGTCACGCCGCTGCATTTTGAGCATATCCGCAATAATAAAATTATTCACTCCGGTATTGCCATGAATGACGTTGTTGTTTCCCGCGGAGCAGTAGCAAAATCTATTTTTATCAAACTTGCCATTGATGATATTTTTATTACGGATTTACACTGTGACGGACTGATTTGCTCTTCTCCCCTCGGTACAACTGCCTATACGGCTTCTGCCCATGGACCGCTGACATTCCCCACGCTTGACGCTCATATTTTGACCCCCATAAGCCCCTTTGCGGGCTCCTTTTCTCCTCTGGTTATGCCAAAGGAAAGCACGATAAAAATTAAATGTCTTGAGGACAGGGAAACCTTTATCACGGTGGACGGGCAAGATTCCCATGACGTGCTGATGAACGATATTATCTGCGTCAAAAGTGCGGAGCATAAGATTTCCCTGCTGGTCAGTGATACAAGGTGGTTCTGGAAAAGACTGCGTGAACGCGGTTTTATTTTGCCTGGTCCCGGAAAATATACTGTTTCATAAGCATAAAAAGAACACGGAAAAACAGATAAAAACTGTAACTATCTACTTTATATTTATATAATTTTACTTGTAATTTATCATAAAAATTACTATACTCTCTTTCTACAAAAAATTTGAGGTGCATACATGAGTTCCACATTCAAAAGTGTTGATGAACAAATTAAAATTATCCGTCGCGGAATTGTTGATTTAGTCAGTGAAGAAGATTTACGCAAAAAACTTGCACGAAATAAACCCCTTAATATTAAAGTAGGCTTTGACCCGACTGCCCCTGACCTTCACTTGGGACACACTGTTGTTATCCATAAAATGCGTCACTTTCAGGAACTTGGACACAATGTAACATTTTTAATTGGCGACTTTACAGGCAGAATCGGCGACCCGTCAGGACGTTCTGAAACCCGCCCGCCTCTTACTGAAGAACAGGTTCTTGCCAACGCTGAAACCTATAAAGAACAAATTTTCAAAATCCTGGACCCTGCAAAAACAACGGTTGCTTTTAACTCCACATGGTTCAGCAAACTGGGTTCTGCTGATTTTTTACGCCTCATGAGCTGCTGCACTGTTGCCCGCATGCTGGAACGTGACGATTTTGCAAAACGCTATAAAGAAGAACGCCCCATTTCCATACACGAATTTTTCTATCCTCTTGCACAGGCATATGACTCTGTTGCCCTCAAAACTGATGTTGAAATGGGCGGAACCGACCAGACATTCAACTTGCTTATGGGACGCAATCTGCAAAGTCATTATGGCTTGGAACCTCAATGCATCATCACCGTACCCCTTTTGGAAGGTCTTGACGGCGTAAGAAAAATGTCAAAATCCTATGGCAACTATATTGGTATTGCTGAAGATGCAAGCCAACAATTTGGTAAAGCCATGAGTATTTCTGACGAACTCATGTGGCGTTATTATGAGCTTATTTCCAGCAAGAGCCTGGAAGAAATCGACCAAATGAAACGCGATGTGGAAAGCGGCGCCCGTCACCCCAAAACCGTCAAAGAAGAACTTGCGTTTGAAATCGTGGAACGTTACCACGGCAAAGAAAAAGCAGAAGAAGCAAGACAAGGTTTTAATGCTGTATTTGCAAAAGGCGGCGTTCCGGAAGATGCTCCCAAATATGAATGTACTGAAGGCGATGAAAGTATGCCGGCAAACTTTTTGGCTGCCAGCGGGCTTATCAAGTCAAAAAGCGAAGCGAAACGCCTTGTGAGCTCAAATGCCCTCTCTGTCAATGATGAAAAATACACTGACCCTTATGCCCCCCTTGCAAAGGGTGAATACACTATCAAATGCGGCAAAAAAGGATTTTTACTTTTGACAGTAAAATAACATATTTTATTTTTCTCTGGGGAATTATTTCCCCTTATAAACAAAACCGTTATAGACAACATCTATAACGGTTTTGTTTATTATGTCGTTTCTTGATGTTCTTGGGGAAATTTATTTTAAAAAGTTTTGTAAAGGGGTGCAGGGGAAGAAACTTTTACTAGAACATTTCCGGTTAACACTAAGAATTATAATTTTACAAGGGGGAAAACTTTTCCAAAAGTTTTCCCCCTTGCCCCTCTTTCAAAACGTTTTAACTATTTAAAAAATTCTGAATATTATACGGAAATGCTCTAGCTGTTTAATTATTCCTGTTACTTATACTCTTATTGATTTGCTCCTGCCAAAAATGCACAGCCAAATCCATCCAATTTTCAGCATCTGTCCCTTTGCCTGTGCCAAAACCATGCCCGGCATGATGATATACATGAAATGCTGTTGGTATTCCTGCCTGTTTCAAACAAGTTATTCGTTTTTCCATGACATACGCACTGGCAATAGGGTCGTCAGAACTGACCACTGCAAAGGTTGGCGGGTCATTTTCCGTATAGCGCCCATGCCCGGTATACGCCATAATCACGGCTGCGGGGCGGGGAATATCCTTTCCGCCAAATGCAGCAGCCCCAAAGAACCCAGATCAGCAGCCATTCTTGCTCCTGCCGAACCGCCCCAGACAGAATAACCGGCAGTGGAAATGCCCAAACTTTCAGCATTTTCAAAAATCCAGAAAAGCGCAGCAGTCATGTCTTCACAGGCAGTCATTTCATCTCCTGTCCGATATTGCAGCACAAATGCATTATAGCCTTTTTGGCTTATCACTTCTGCCAAAGGAAACCCTTCATGCAAAGAGCCCACATAAACAAAACCGCCGCCGGGACAGATTAACGCAAAAGGCGCGCCTTCTTTTCCTCTGAAATAAAATAATCCGGTCTGCGTTTTTTTAGATTGTTCCTCATAAAAATGATAAAAAACTTTTTTACCGGCAATACTGTCCGTAATCATACGATTGACAGCCTGTACAACCACTTGCGGCATAATATGGCTGTGCCACGGCATAAGCCTGCCCACATCATGCAAAAGCAAATGACTTTCCTTATCTTGCGCTCTTGGCAGCAGGTGTTCTCCAAAATCAGCTAAAGCAGGGTGATTTATCATATCGGTTATGGTATTTGTTTCTGTAAGCAAAAAAGATTTATTCATGTTTTTCTCCGAACTGTCTGCTGCAAAACACGCTCTTGAAGCAAAAATAATGCTTATAGCCAGCAAACAGATAAAAAATATTTTTCTGCAATAATTATGCAATATTATCATATTATTATTCCCAATCATTTATTTTACTTTCTTACCGGCAAAACTCATTTTTAATATTTGTTATCATATTTTATTTTTAAAAGTATATCTAATCCAATCTAATTATTATCTATTTCGCTCATAGTTTAAAATTGAGAGAAATAGGCAAAAAATTGAGAGAATTGTGTATGTTTTTTGCTTTTTAAAAGGATATAAAGGAGAATACAAAGAAAGTTTTTCAATTTCCTGCAGGAGAAATACTATGAAAAAAGTTGAATTATCAAGAAGAGAACTCCTCAAAGGTTCAGCAGTTGTTGCCGCTGCCCTTGCTGCCCCTTCCCTTTTAACGTCATTACCCAAGGGTGCCCAGGCTGCCGCCCTCGAAAACAGCCAAAAGACTCCGATTATCGGTTCCCGCAATGTCACAGGCATGAAAACTGAAGGCTCACGCGCAAAAGTATATTTTTCTTCCCATATTGACGCAGAGCATTTAATCCGTCTCTACGAAAAAATCAATGATGAAATTTATGGCAATGTAGCAATAAAACTCCACACCGGTGAAAAAAACGGACCCAATATTTTACCGTGCGATATGGTGCAGGCTTTTCAGGCCCAGGTTCCAAACAGCACCATTGTTGAAACCAATACCCTCTATCAGGGCGACCGCAGTACAACCGAGTCTCACAAGGAAACACTCAAAGTCAACGGCTGGACATTCTGCCCTGTCGATATTATGGACGAAGAAGGCGATGTCAATCTTCCCGTTCATAACGGACTTCATCTCAAAGAAGTTGCCATGGGCGGACACATTGTCAATTACGACTCCATGATTGTACTTACCCACTTCAAAGGACATGCAATGGGCGGCTTTGGCGGCTCTATGAAAAATATCGCCATTGGCTGTGCATCAGGACAAGTTGGAAAACGCCAAGTGCACGGCGTACCCGGTGAAGTTCCGGAAGATTGGAGCAAATGGCCCCATAACGAACCTTTTATGGAGCTTATGGCAGATTCAGCAAAAGCAACCTGCGACTATTTTGGAAAACGTATTGTTTTTCTGAATGTTTTGCGCAGAATGTCTGTTGACTGCGACTGTGCAGGAAAAAGAGCGGCAGAACCCACCATTCCCGATATCGGTATTTTAGCTTCCACAGATATTTTAGCCATTGATCAGGCTTCCTGTGATTTGGTTTTTGGTAAACCGGACGCAGATAATCATGACCTTGTTGAACGTATTCAAAGCCGTCATGGTTTACATCAGCTTGCTGCCATGGCTAAACTCAAAATGGGCAATCCTCAGTATGAATTGATTTCCATTGACTAAAGCATTTCCGGTAAATCTTGAGAATTTTGCAGGGGAAAAACTTTAGCTCTGCTGTCTATTTCCCTAAACCTCGTAAACTCGGCATAAGGGAAACGGCTTCGCCATGCCAACAATACATAAAAACCCCATTTATTGGTTTGGCTTGTCCAATAAATGGGGTGCAGTTCACCCTTTACAAAACTTTTTAAAATAAATTTCCCCAAGAACAACACGAAGCGACATAATAACCAAAACCGTTACAGACAACGTCTATAACGGTTTTGCGTGTAGGGGGTTTGGGGGGAATAATTCCCCC
>CAOMFZ010000076.1 GCA_948482415.1 uncultured Mailhella sp. | reverse complement strand
GATCTTTGATAATAGTTTTAATTTTTGCTTCAACAGAAATATACACTCCAAACTGGTATTGATTTTTTAGTTAACAATAAAGACCACCGTTAACCGATAGTACCTGACCAGTAATATAGGAAGCTTTATCAGATGCTAAAAATGATACAGCATCAGCAACATTTTGTACAGAGCCAAAAATTCCCAAAGGAATAGCTTCAGCATATTTTGCTTTTACTTCTTCAGGAAGTTTTGCTGTCATATCTGTTTCAATAAAACCGGGAGCAACAGCATTGACAGTGATTGAACGAGAGCCAAATTCTTTTGCAGCGGATTTAGTAATACCGATAAGACCGGCTTTTGCAGCGGCATAGTTAGCTTGACCAGCATTGCCCATAAGTCCGACAACAGAAACAATATTCACAACACGACCAGAGCGTTGTTTTGCCATTATTTTTGTTGCTTCTCTAAGACAAGTAAAAGCCCCTTTTAAATTGATGTCAATAACCGCATTAAAATCTTCATCTTTCATGCGAAGAATGAGACCATCTTTCGTGATGCCCGCATTATTGACCAAAACATCTAAACGGACTTTATCTTTAATTTCTTCCTGGAAGAATTTGCCAACAGCTTCACTATCGCCAACGTTGAGGCAAAATGCTTTAGCTTTTCCTCCCTGAGAAATAATTTCCTGCACAACATTTTCCGCTTCCTGCGGCTTTGAAACATAAGTAAGGTAAACTTGAAAACCGTCTTTTGCAAGCGTAAGAGCGATTGCTTTGCCGATACCTCTTGACGCACCGGTCACTAAAGCTGTAGAAACCAATTCATTACTCATAATTATACTCTACAATATCAATTTATTCGCAAATATTAAAACAGTTTTGATATTTTTTCAAGCTAAAATTTTACCTGTTTAAAATTTTTGACAAACAAAGTTTATGACTCAAGCAGAGCTGACCCCCATGTGAGTCCTGCCCCAAAAGCGGTTAACAATGTTTTCTGCCCTGCCTTGAATAAACCTTGTTCCCTTGCCTCTGCCATAGCTAAAAGAATTGACGCTGCTGACGTATTGCCGTATTTTTCCAAATTAGTAAAAACTTTTTGCTCGGAAAGTCCTAAGCGTTCGCGCACAGCATCAATAATCCGCAAATTTGCCTGATGCGCAATAAATAAATCTATATCATCAACACCTAAATTATTTTTCTGCAATAATTTCAGACTTTCCTGCTCCATACCGCGCACAGCCTGTTTAAATACTTCTCTGCCCTGCATGGTAAGAAAGAAATCTTCGCTGATAGTATCCCCAACCTGCACTTTTTTGTCCGTGCCGCCGCCAATACGGATTAAATCCTTATAATCCCCGTCAGCGCCAACAGAGACATCAAGAATATTGAAAAGACTGTCGCCTTTTCCACGGATTATACAGGCACCAGCCGCATCACCAAATAAAACACTGGTTGTTCTGTCCTGATAATTCATGCGCCGGGAGAGACATTCTGCTGCAATCAGCAAAATAACCGAATCATTGTTTAATGCCAAAAAGGCTCGGGCAAGTTCCAAACCATAGACAAAGCCGGAACAGGCGGCATTAAAATCAAAACAAACGAGACCGGGAGAAGCTTTAGAAATAAGCTGCAGGCCGGAATAACTTGAAAGCCCCAGTTTTTGGGCAATAATACAGGACATGCTTGGGGAAAGAGCTTCGGGAGTACAAGTTGCAGTTAAAACGTGGGTAATCTGTGATGGAGAAATTTTTGCATCATCTATTGCCTTGACTGCGGCAAGAAAAGCATAGTCAGAAATATTTTCGTTTTCTTTGACAATGTGGCGATTTTTAATACCGGTGCGTGTAACAATCCACTCATCACTGGTATCCATTATTTTTTCCAGATCCTGATTAGTCAGTGTTGTTTCAGGCACACTGATGCCAAGTCCGGAAATATGGCAATTAACATTCATAACAGGAGAAATTACACAGAGGAACGAGCAAAACTCGTTAATTCTTCATTTTCTTTGAGAATTGCCAGCAGACGATTATGAGTATCTTTTTCAATATAAGTATTTGCCATGAGCACAGCATTTTCAATGGCACGCGCATTGCTGGAACCATGACAGACAAAGCTGATGCCCTGCAAGCCCAGAAGCGGCGCGCCGCCGTATTCTGCATAATCAATTTTTTTCTTTAAACTTTTGAATGCTTTTTTCGCTAAAAAGGCACCGATTTTTGGCATAAAACCATTGCCAAGCAATTCTTCTTTCAAAATATCAATAAGAGAAAGCGCTAAGCCTTCACTCAATTTTAATGCAACGTTTCCAACAAACCCGTCACACACAACAACATCAACGTCACCGATAAAAATATCACGGCCTTCAACATTGCCGACAAAATTGAGGTTATTAGCGGCTTTTAATAAATCATAGGCTTCTTTGACAGTACTTGTGCCTTTGCCTTCTTCTTCACCAATACTCAAAATACCAACTTTAGGATTTTCATATCCTAAAATATCACGCACAAAAGCAGACCCCATTAATCCGAATTGGAAAAGATAATAGGGTTTGCATTCAACATTGGCACCCACGTCTAAAATAAGACGAGGAGTTGTTTTAGAAGGCATAATCGTAGCAAGGCATGGACGTTCCACACCAGGAATTCTTCCAATAATGAACATGCCGCATGCTACACAAGCACCGGAATGCCCGGCACTGATAACAGCCTGAGCTTCCCCCTCTTTGACAAGTCTGCAGGCGACCTGAATAGAGGAGTCTTTCTTTTGACGTAAAATATCAGAAGGCTTTTCATTCATTTCCACAACTTGAGAAGCATGGAGAATGGAAAAGTCTGCCTGTTTTAAATTTTCGGGAAGTGTGTCCAAAACGTCTTGAATGGCAGATTCAATGCCCACAAGAATAACTTTTGCACCACACTTTTGAGCTGCAGCTAAAGCTCCAGGGACAACAACGGAAGGACCAAAATCGCCTCCCATTGCGTCCACTGCCAAAATATTGCTATTCTTCATTTGAGCTTACTGCTTCTACCTGGCGGCCTTTATACTTTCCGCATGACGGGCAAACAGCATGAGGAACAGTAGGTGCACCACAAGAGCAATAAATTACTGCTGGTTTTGCAATGCGGTCGTGAGAACGACGCATACCTTTTTTAGAATGAGACTTTTTATTTTGTTGAACAGCCATTCTAATCTCCTTGACTAAGCTTTTGGCTTTATTGTATTTTTAAATTCCTAAGGACAGCCATGCGAGGGTCATTTCCATCTTTTTCGCATGTACAAGCCCCTTCATTCAAATTTTTGCCGCATACCGGACAAACACCTTTGCAGTCTTTTCTGCATAAAGGTTTTGTGGGCAGTGTCAGCACAAATTCTTCCCAAAGCAATGCCCCCATATCAAGAATAAGCGCATTCTTTTCTTTAAACAGCACTCTGTCATCTTCAAGCAAATCTTCAGCATTTACTTCCAAATCGTCTTGAGGATAGGCTTCAAATTCATCAAACGAATAATCAATCACAATTTCTGTTTCTTCTGCACACCTGTCACAGGGAACAGAAACTTTTCCGCGAAGTTTTCCGCGCAAAAGACAGCCGTCTTCTTCCGGCAAAATGAAAACTTCTGCTTGAATATCGTCAACAATTTTGCAGGAAATATGAAATTCTTTCAGCGGCTCAAGCCATATATTTTGATTATTATATTGAAATGTTTGACCATTTTGTGCAACATCTCGCAATAACATCTGAAATTCTTTCATACTTTCTCCTTGCGAACGTGTAATTTACAGATAAGTTAAGGTTTTTGTCAAGAAAAATAATGCAATTATTTGATTTTTTCTTAAATAAAATAAAATTTACACTTTTTCTAGACTTTTTTGAGACCATGCATTTTATCCACAGCCCGCTTAAAACCGTCACGAGATTTTTCAATTACTCTATCCTCAACAGCATAACAAAGTCTGATATAGCCGGCAAGTCCAAAACCTTTTCCTGAAACGCCGAGGATTTTTTCTTCCTGAAGACATTTAATAAGTAAATCATCGTCACCATACGGCGCTTTTGGGAAAATATAAAATGCGCCCATGGGCTTTTGATATTCAATGCCTGCCTTATCCAAAATATCGCAGAAAACTTCACGGCGCCTTGCATAAATATTCAGCGCGTATTCTGTGGAAGAACCAAGGGCTGCTTTCATCAGATACTGCCCCACAACAGGAGGGTTCACAAAACCCAAAATTCTGTTGGACATAATGCAGGCACCAAGAAGAAGTTCTTTATCTTCGATTTGCGGCGAAACTGCCAAATAGCCAATTCTCTCGCCGGCAATGCCGAATTTCTTGGAAAAAGAACTGATGACCACAGCATATTTATATACAGGAAGCACCGCAGGCACTACGCTGTTATCATATGCCAAATAACGGTACGGCTCATCAGAAATCAAATACACAGGCCGCTTATTTTTTTGACTGGCTTTTTCCAAAATCACCGCAAGCTTTTTAATTACTTCTTCCGAATAAATAACGCCTGTGGGGTTATTGGGTGAATTGATAATAAGGGCACGAGTTTTGGGGGTTATAGCCTTTTCCAATGCATCATAATCAGGCAAAAAATCTTCATGCGTGGGAACAGTTTTAAAAATTCCTCCGTGATTGCGCACATAAAATTTATATTCACCAAAAAAAGGCGTAAAAGCCAAAACTTCATCTTCCGGCTCAAGCACAGAATGGAAAAAGACATTCATTGCCCCTGCCGCCCCGCATGAAAGCATAAGCTCTGCACGGGTAAGGGGTACATTTTGTTCTTTTGACAATTCTACAGCCAAAGCATCAAGAGCCCAGGCAAAACCGGCATTCTGCATATAGCCCAAGCTTCCGGGACGATTAAGATTTTTTGCCAAATCCGCCATTGCTTCCTGTACCACCGGCGGAGGGGGCAAATCCGGATTGCCAAGGCTGAAATCCAGCACATTTTCAGCACCATATTTTTGTTTCAATTTCAATCCCAAATCAAACATTTGTCTGATAAGCGAACCCTGCTCAATACTTTCTTTCATCATCTGTGCTACAACTGCCATTTTCCACTCCTATAAGGCTAAAATTGCCTGTTCTATTCGTTTTATCCAAATATTTTGTATTTCAGCTGATTCTGCCAAACCTTTTAAATACGGCTCACAAACATATCCATGTGCAATAACTTGATTTTTCCATGATTTTTCATCATCACCCGCCATATCGCAAAGAGCATGCTTGCCTATAGAAGTCAGCAGCGGCAGCAGCCAAACTTTATGCACGGCAGACTTTTGTTTCAAATCATTCAGCACATGGCTGAGCGTGCAGGAACCCTCCATACATGCCGTATATAAATAAGGATATTTTTCATGCAGTTTTTGAGAAAGCGCAGCATAAAATTTTTCTGCACCGTGCTTTGTGCCATGCCCCATAAAAATTGCCGCATCATTTTCCTGAAAATCCGCAGGCAATAACGTATTTAACGCTTCAACCACAGGCAGAATATCTTGTTCCGTACTCAAAAGAGGCAAACCTGACCGGATTTTCAATGAACTTTCCTCTTTTGCAATCTGCGTATCTTCCAAAACATCAGTATATTCAATCCCTGCAATTAAATGCAAACTCTGCACAATAACATGGGTAAAACGCTCAAATTCCATTTTTTTTAATGCTTTAAGCACAGAATCTGATTTTGTTCGTGCATGGGCAAGACGCTTGCGCAGAGCTTCAGAAGTAAGAGCTATCCGAACAGGTACACCAAAATATTCTTCAAGTTTTACTTGAAAGTTTCGCAGTGTCTGATTGCTTTGCATGGTTGCAGAGCCATAGGAAGCAATCAAAATTCCCACTTTGGGCTTTGACACTTCCATGGAAAATTTTTCCATTTTTTCTGACCAGTTATATTGCGTTTCCATGACAGCCTGTTATTATTTTGAACCTATATACGTTTGTAAAAATTTTTCCCCAAAATCATCTTTCTCCGTACACACAAAAAAATGATTTGCCTTGAGCATTTGCACAAAAATGCCGTCTCCGGCAATCAGTGTTCTTGTAAATGTACCGTCATAAATCTGCCCAACTCCGCAGCTGGGAGATTTTGCTTTCAAAATTGCCAGTTTTGCACCATAAAAACGGGCATACTGCAAAGCGATAAAAGCACCTTGCATGTAGGCATTTGTACAGTCAGCGCCTGTTTTTGAAATAACCTTATCACCTGCTATTTCACAGGGAACTCTGGGAATTGGCAGTCCTCCCAAACATTCGGGGCAAACAGGCAAAACCAGATTTCGCTTGTACAATTCTTCTATATGCGGCACAGTATTGGCTTTTCCGTCATATCGACAGGAAAAACCTGCAAGACATGCACTGACAACAATCTTCATAGAACAAAAAAAGGGCGTTTAAACGCCCTCTTTCTCAATAAAATTAGAAATTAACCTGAACAGCTTCTTTATCTTCACTTGTTTTGGGAGCGATTGAACCAATCTGCCATGCTTTCATATTCGTTTTATGGAGCATATCCAAAACAGTTTGTGCCTGTCCTTTATCAATAACCAAAATATAGCCAATGCCGCTGTTGAAAATTTGCAGCATTTCCGGCCAGGAAAGATTCCCCTGTTCTTTGAGCCAGGCGAAAACAGGCGGAATATCCCAAGAACCGAAATTAATCACAGCTTTTACATCATCGGGAAGCACACGGGGAATATTATCGTAAAAACCGCCTCCGGTAACATGAACCATGCCTTTAATAGCAATTTTTTCCATGATATCTTTCAGGCATTCCACATAAATAATGGTTGGTTCCAGCAATACTTCGGCAAAAGTTTTCTTGGTACCCGGGAAAATATCATCCTTTTTCGCACCGCTTTGCGCAAAAATTTTGCGAACAAGGCTGTAACCGTTGGAGTGCACACCGGAAGACTGGATACCAATAATCACATCACCGCTTTTGATTTCCGAACCGTCAACCAAGCCTTTGTTATCGACAATACCAACGCAAAAGCCTGCAAGATCATAATCTTCTTCATCGTACATGCCGGGCATTTCAGCAGTTTCACCGCCAAGGAGAGCACAGGAAGATTGGCGGCATCCTTCTGCAATACCTTCAATCACATTTTTTGCTTTAGCCACATCAAGTTTGCTGCATGCATAATAATCAAGGAAAAATAAAGGTTTTGCCCCCTGCACAAGAATATCATTGACGCTCATGGCAACAAGGTCAATGCCCACAGTGTCATGCTTATTAAATTCAAAAGCAAGTTTCAGCTTGGTACCGACACCGTCAGTGGAAGCAACTAAAATCGGATCTTCCATGCCCGCAATTTCAGGTCTGAACAAGCCGCCAAAACTGCCGATATTACACATAACCCCCTTAGTGTGGGTTGTTGCAACTATTGATTTAATTTGAGAAACCAAATCATTGCCGGCTTCAATATTTACACCGGCATTTGTATATACTTGTGAACGAGAAGAACTCATAGAAACTCCTTTGTTGATTTCTTTAGTAAAATAGCTTAATTTTTTTCTTTTGCCAAGCCTGCAAAAAACCATAAATTATATGCAGGTTACGCACAAATAAAACACAAAAGCCCCAAAAATAAAATCAAACAGTGCAGCAATAAAAATATTGCTCTTTTTTTGCAAAGGAACAGGCGCTAAGCAAAAACTTTTTTTGAGCTGAACAGAAAAAAGAAAATACAAAATCGGCACAGCAACAAAAGCCGCCTGCACAAGAAAAACCTGAGAAAAATGCGCTGAAATCATATCCGCAGCAGCAGGCTGAAACGGAAGCTGAAAACCTGCCAGCAAAATAAGAATAAGACAAAACGCCAAAAGAGAAAAAGAAAAAATGGCTCGCCCGTATTTATTTAAAATAAAGGTATAATAATCGCGTCCGTAATCCATACGGTTTCTAAAGAATATACTTAAGATGCAAACCAAATACAAAGCATAAATAAACACGGCAAGGAAAAAGAAAAGTGTCATCACATAGGAAAAAATCTGTGTATTGTTAAACAAGGCATAAGGATTTTTCATAAATGCATCAGGCGGCAAAGCAAGCATGTGACTGACAGTCTGCAAACAATAGGCAGAAAACTTGCTTACATTTTCAGACACAACAGCAAAAAATGCCACAAAATTTATCCATTGCGCAAGCCCCGCAACAAGAAAAATCCCGCCCAGTGCTGACACAAAATAAAAAAGTGAAACTTTGGAAAAGCGGGCACTCAACGCGCATATAACAGCTAATCCAAAAGATGCCGCACAAAGGTAAAGCAAAAGATTTTTCAATACATCAAGTTCCAGTGAAGCCGTAAGCGGTACATTGGCTTGATACAGCGTTCCCTGCATAAAATAATCAGCAAAAAGGGCAAAACTCAGCAAAAACAGCAGCACAGCAGAAAAAATTTGAATTTGCTTTGCAGATTTTGCAAAAAGCGCACGCTTATGTACTCCCTCACAAATTTTATATCCTAACGCCGCCACCGGCATAAGATACACGGAAAAAATAAAAAATAAGGCAATAAAAATACATAATTCCATATAAAAATTTCCTTCAAAAATTTTTCTGACTATATAAAAACTCTGCCCAATGAGCAAGTAAAATCATGTAAAATTAATGAAAATCAATCCTTGAAAATTTTACAAAAAATACATATACTTTACGCAAGTTTTATATGGACTGAGTTTAAAGTGAAAAAGAAGTTACCGATTGGTTTATTTATTCTCATTTGTTGGATGATTATCGTTTCCACAAGTGTTTTTATTTATCTTGCCTATTTGCAGCCCACAAAACTGGGAGCGACTATTTCTTCCGCACTGAAAGAAAAAACCAATTTGGAATTCAACATTGAAAGCGTTGCCCTTTCTTTTTCGCCCTCTCCTGCGTTAACTGCCAATAATATTGTCTTTTATGATACCACACTCCCTGCGCAAATTTCCATTAAACATGCAAAAGGAGAACTGAGCTGGCGTTCTTTATTTTTATTTAAGCCTGTCCTCAAACGCCTTGCCATATCTGATATTGACGCAAAACTTACCTTGCCCGAACAAATAAACACACCGGAACAGGACAAATATAAACAAGCCCCGAAACAGCCGACCCCCGTCTCCATAAATGAAATTTCACAAAAATTTGCCGATAAATTTTTTGAAAGATTGCAGGCTTTTTCTATTCCCCATTATTTTTCCAGTTTGGAATTAACAATAAATAACGCAAACGGTGAAATTTTTGATTCGGCGCACAAAATAAAATATTCTTTTCATAATTTCAATTCCAAACTTAAAACACCGCACATCATTAACGGATATGCCAATTTAAACCTTGATGAGCTTGCCATTTTTTATGAAGATTATTTATTATTCCATTTAGGGCAAACAAAAGTCCGTGCAGCGGACATTTCCTACAGTCCCCGCACCTATTCGGGAAATCTGAATATTGAAACCAATTTGCAGGTATCTTCACTCAACCATTTTTACGACACGCCCATAGAAAAGGCATACGATTATTTTCCCATGCCTCAGCCAAGTTTTATTCAGATCTCCACCAATTTTGATATAAAAATTCGTCAAAAAACCATAGCTCTGTCTGGGGAACTCTATAATAGAACTATCTTACCCATGAATGGCTATGCAACGCCCATTGAACTGAAAATTCCTTTTGCTCTCACCAGTTTGCCCGAAAAATATCTGCCAAGCTCCCTTAATTTTCCTCATGAAGATAAAAGCCTGGATCCCTATAAAAAAGGATTTTTGCAGGAAAACAAACTCAGTGAGTTTGCTCTTGATTTGCCAGGATTTTA
>CAOMFZ010000075.1 GCA_948482415.1 uncultured Mailhella sp. | reverse complement strand
GGCACGTGACCTGGCTTGCCAGGGTGGGAATATCAGCAAAACTTCAGGCTTCCTTATAAAAAGGTATGCACACCATTTTGTCTCTCAACTCCCTAAAATCGCTTGTACGGCCGGCACCATTGAATTGCAACACGCACACCTCAGGGGATATCTTTCAAATAATCCTATTTGGGATTATCAGGAATACAGTCATCTATTTTTCTCAGCAAAGAGCGAATAAAAGTATTTAAATCTTCTATTTTTCCCTTTTGCTGTAATAAATCATCAGTAATACCTAAGAGCAAAATTGCCAATAATCTGTCACGAGTAAGATTACCGCCATGTACTTTTAGTTCTTCATAAAGGCTTTGAGCGTATTCATGGGCTTTTTGAACCCGATCATCACCTGCTTCAGTTCTGAACGATACATTCACGAGGTCAAAAGCATTGAGGATATATTCTTGCATAAAATTGTCTTATTTTGTTAAAACAGTTTCAATTTTTTGCATCAATACTTCAAGACGTTCTTTTACACGCTGTGTATTTTGCTGTTCGTTCTTGAGTGTATCAATATATTGAGAACTTTCATTTATTTTTTGCTCACAAGATAAAACTTTATCCTGTAAAACAGAATTTTCTGTTCTTAATCTTTCAATTTCTGCAAGCAATGCATCGATACGGTTTTCTAAAAGTTCTAAAAGTTCCATGACCTTTAATTAACATAGGGGCAAATAAAATGCAAGCCTTGAGGGGCAATTTTTGCGAAATTTTCAGGAATTAATTTATAATTGATAAAAAAGAACAAGGGAAAAATATCCGGCTAATTCCCATAACAGGCAGTTTGCACCTAAAAAATCCCCATTATAGCCCTTTTCTTTTTGGGTAATCGTATAGAGCGGATAAGTGAAAAGAAAAGAAAAGCTTGTACAGAGAATGATGAGTGAAGCGTTGAAACAAAGCGTTGAAGCAATAAAAAGAAAAGCAAACCAAAAAAAGAAATATTCTTTTTTGAAATGGGCAAAAAGAATTTTTGCCAGAGAAAATTTTTGTGCTGCCGGTTCGTATACTTCGCTGATAAGAGGGAGCGTGAGCAGACCCAGTCTGCTCCAAAGTCCGACAAACAGCATTTGGATAAGGAAAATATAACTATTGTTTATTTTTGCATTGATTTCCAAAAGCTGGCTTAATAAAGCCGCCGCAAAAAGAAAATAAAAAATAAGCGCTAAAACGCCAAAAGAGCCAATGCGGCTGTCTTTTAAAACAGCCCGAAATTCTTCCTTTGTTTTTCCGCTTCCCATAGCGTCAGCAATGTCTGCCAAGCCGTCATGGTGCAGTCCGCGGGTGAGAAGACAGTCTGTCAAAAGAAAAAGAAGGGCAGAAAAAAAATAATTGTCAAGTATTTTGAAGGAAACAAGAGAAACACATGCAGAAAGAAAAAAAATAACAGCACCGACCAGCGGGTAATAATACACACTTTTTTGCATGGTGCTGTCTGTATAGTCTTTTCCTTTGCAAAGAATGGTTAAAAAAGAAAAAGCAGCATGAAGATTTTGTTTCATAGCAAGAAGAGAAATGCTTTAAAATAAAAAGTACTTCCAAAGAAGTACCTTTATCTTAGTTCTTAGTAGAAATATTGAATGTAAGCGAATAAATCTGGTGGAAAAAGTCCACATATTCAATATTGACATGGCTTGGCGCAGTAATTCTTGAGGAACTGAAATTCAGAATTCCTTTGACCCCTGCTTCAATGAGCTGGTCGGCAGCACGCTGTGCCCGTTCCGGCGGGGTGGTAATAATGCCAAGCTCAATTCCCAGTTCAGGTACTTTTTCCTGCAAGCGTTTGGAACAGAAAATTTCCAATCCGTAGGCAACTTCACCGATTTTGAATGGGTCACAGTCAAACGCACCTACAATTCTAATACCGCGGCGGTTAAATTCCTGATGATTTAAAAGGGCACGTCCCAAGTTTCCAACCCCGATAAGCGCAGTACGCCATTCCCTGTTTGCGTGCAGACAATCTTTGATGGCGTCAAGAAGGTATTCGACATAATAGCCGACACCGCGCACGCCAAATTCCCCAAAATAGGCTAAATCCTTACGCACTTGGGAAGCATTGACATCGCATGCCGTTGCAAGCGGTTCAGAAGAAGTAATCTTGATATTGTCTTTTTTCATGATTTCCAAAACCTGCATATAGGTTGCAAGTCTTTGGATGGTTGCTCTGGGAATGTGATCGTATTTTTGCATAAGAAAAACCAGTGAGTTGAGGTAAGTACAAAAGGACTTTCGTCCCTTTGTACTATTGTGAATGACAGTTTATTTTACGAAGAGTAAGATAAGGTCGATTAAGAGAGCATAAATACAAAGAGATTCGATAAATGCAAGACCTAAAATAAGTGATTGAGAGATTTTACCGCTTGCTTCAGGGTTGCGGGCAGTGCCTTCACAGGCAGCTTTAACTGCAAGACCTTGACCAATACCACAGCCGGCAGCTGCAAGACCAATACCAACAGCGGTGCCAATGGCAAGAAGACCTAAACCGGCAGCAGCGGCATCACCGTCAGCAGCAAAAGCAGCGGTTGCAAAAGAAAGCATCATAAGAGTGTTAAGTGCGATAAGAAGTGTTTTACGCATTTCTAATTCCTTTATTTTGTTATATTGTTTTGGTCAGTTGACCATTCCCCACTATTAATGAGCGTGTTCAATAGCACCTTTGATATAAATCAAAGAAAGAACAAATAAAATAAATGCCTGCAAGGTTTTACCCAGAAGGAAAAGGAAATACAAAGGCACAGTACCAACTAAAGCGCCGATATAAATGCTTGCCCCAAAGCTGAAGAAAATAAGCAGGGTCATTTCTTCACCGAAAATATTACCAAAAAGACGTAAAGACATGGAAAGCGGACGTGCTAAATGGGAAATAATTTCAATAGGAAACATGAGAGGCATAAGGGCTTTGCTGGGACCTGTGAAATGTCCGATGTAATGTGCTCCCCAGGTTTTTATACCAAGAATGTTATAAAAAACAAACACGAAACCAGCCACGGAAGCGGTGGTGTTGAGGTTTGCAGTAGGAGCGTCAAAGCCGGGAATAAGTCCCAGTAAATTCATGGCAAAGATATAAATAAAAATACCAATTAAAAGAGAAACATAACAGCGACCCTTTTCGCCCAGGGAATCCACAATGAAATCTTCCAGCCCTCCTACCAGAGCCTCAAAAATGGATTGTGTTTTTCCGGGAATAAGGGAAATTTTTGATTTAACATATAAGCCGATCAAGAGAAGTGCAATCATGCCGCACCATGTAAAAAATACATAGGTTGTGGAAACTTCATCTCCGCCAATATTCATGGTGTCCATGTTCATGACTGTGGATAATAAAAGTGGATGTGCCAAGCCTTCAGCCATAGTTTTCCTCTCATATTTTTTTATTGCATATCAATAAGATAGGTATAGTTGCCACGGGAATGGAGACCCCGATTAATAAGGCAATGGGATGAGCATTCCAATGTGTTAAAGATATATATAATAAAAATCCAGTAATGAAAAGTCTTAAATTTGAGATTAAAACCTGTCCAAAGGGTAAAATTTTGTCTGATTTTGTTCCTAACAGTTTGGAATTAAAGTATTTTTGTATAAAAATTGCCACGAAAAAAAAGTTCCAAAAGGTTAAAATTCCTCCCAGAAAAATCCAGAGAAAAAAAGTGCTCTGGGGCAGTGTGCAAAGGCTGACAAGGAAAATCAGGCTAAGGAGCAGGATATCAAAAAAAATTATTTTTTGAATAGCGGGATTGGTAATGTGTTTTTTTATGCAGTCTCGAACAGAAAGAAAAATATTCATGTATTCATTACGCTTAATTATTTGTTATTGTTGACTTTATTTTCTTCGTCATATCGTTTTTCTTCACGCTGTAAATATTTTGCGTCAATATAGATGTTCCGAAAACCGGCAAAAATACCTAAAACAACGCCAATAGACAAACCAATGGGATAGGAGTCAAAAAGACAGGTGTCGCAGAGATACCCCAGACCGCCGCCTACAAGAGGACCTGAAATCATGTGCATGCCCATGGTTGAGGCAGTGCCCAGCATGCCAAAAAGCGGGTTGCCGTTTTCATTTGTTTTTTTCGGTGTACTCATTGTTTCTCTCTTTTTATCCGGCGGTATTCCAGCGCTGTTTTGACGAAGTTTTGGGCAAAATGGGGAACTGCCGGGGCATAGAGGTGGGTATAGGACGCAAAGCAATTTTTATGGAGGAGCCCGTCAAAACAAATTTTTTTATTTTGCATATTTTTTTCAATCATACCATGTCCTTTTGTCAGTTCAAACAGAAATTCCTGTTCGCTGCTGTAGTTAATGGCTGTTGAAAAATGAAATTCATGTCCCTTCCAGAAACTGCCCGCAGGATGATAGGGGTTAGGCAGGCGTGTCTGCATTTCTGTATATCCCAATCCCTGAGGAATATTGAAAAATTTTGTTTCAATATCGAAAATTCCGGCCATGGGATAGGTTTTGTATCCGCTTTCTTCAAGAAAATGGAGTTTTTTCGCTAAAAGCATAAAGCCGCCGCATTCGGCATATACAGGCATGCTTTGTTCCACCCAGTTTTTTATGTCGGCAAGTTTTGGGGAGCTGCTGATTTCTTTGGCAAAAAGTTCCGGATAGCCTCCGCCGATATAGAGACCGTCAAGATCATATTCGGTTAAATTCTGCTCTTGTAATTGTTCAGCAAAAGATTGGGAGGAAAGAATAGAAAGGGGGATAAGTTTTGCTCCCAATTTTTTGAAGGCATCAAAATTTTCCTGATAGTAAAACCAGAAAGCGTCATCATATAAATAGGCAATGTGCAATGGCTTGTCAGGTATTGTCAGCTGTTCCTGATTTTCTTTTGCAGCCGGAACTTCAAAAGGCTGCATGCAGGCAAGAATTTTTTCAGTGTCTGTATGCCCTGCAATAAGTTCTGCCAGCGCGTTTAAAACCGTTTCCCTGTCTTTGCTTTTGTCAAGGCAAAGCCCGAGATGCCGTTCAGGAATAGGATTGCTTTTTTGGCGGGGAATAATGCCCAGAACAGGAATATCTGTATATTTTTCAATGGATTTTTGGATAATGGAGCCATGGCGCCCGGACGCAATATTATTCAAAATAACACCCGCAATTTTGAGTTTGGGGTCAAAATGCTGCATGCCAAGTACTAATGCTGCTGTGGTTCTGGTAATCTTTGTGCAGTTGACAGTGAGAAGAACCGGGCAGTCAAGGGTATGGGCAAGCTGGGCGGAAGAACAGGAACCGAGATAATCTTTGCCGTCATAGAGTCCGCGGTTTCCTTCAATCAAAGCAATGGTGCTTTTGGGGGCATTTTGCAGAGTATTTGAAAAATGCGGTGCAAGTTCCTGCTCGTTCATAAAAAACGGGTCAAGGCAATAGCATGGCTTATGCGAAGCTTCGCTAAGCCATGCTGCATCAATATAATCAGGTCCTTTTTTAAAAGGATGGACAGGGTAATTCTTATTGGCGAAAAATCTGGACAAACCAAGGCTGACAATGGTTTTTCCGCTTCCGCCGCTCAGACCTGAAATAAGGATTTTTTGCATAGCAACCTTTATTTGGAGCCGGAATGGGCAGTATAGGCTTGTTCTAAAACAAGGTATTTTTTTATGCAAGCATTAACATCTTCAATAGTTACTTTGAGCATTTTATCCAGATATTCCCGGCTGTAATCGGGGTTTCTGCCAAAAAGCACAGCATTTGCCGCAGAGGAAGCCCGTGATTTTGCTGTTTGTCTATTGTTGATAAATTCCATTTGTACGCTTGCTTTGGCACGGTCAAAGGCGGCTTTGTCAATGCCATTTTTTTGCAATGTCTTTGTTATTGCTGTAAATTGTTCTTGTATGGTTTGTTTGTGTTCCGGTGCCGCAATAATGCCGTAAGCAAGAAATCCTGTGTGTTCGCTTTGAGATAAAAGAGGAAACGCGGAATAACCAAGATTTCTTTTTTCACGCAGTTCCTGATATAAAATGCCATTGAAACCGTTAAGGGCAGTGCTTAAAATTTCAAGGGCAGGTGCATCTTCATGATAAAGAGACACCGTCGGGAAAATGAGCAGGGTTAAGTCCTGATTTCGTCCTTCAACGATATTCTCAAAGTTTTTTTCTTTTGTCCATGCCGGAGCAGAAATGTTGAGATTTTGAGGCTTGGGTTCCGGTAAATCCTGCAAAGCAAGCAGTACTTCATCACGATTGAAATCGCCTGCTATACTGATGACAACGCGCTGTTCTTTCTGCAATTCCCAATATTTTTTGATGTCTTTTACTGTCAGCGCATTGACGCTTTCTTCCGTACCCAGCTTATTGTTGCCGTAAACATGGTGAGGGAAGAGGAAACCTGATAATTTTGTCATCATGCTTGCAATGACGGAATCGTTATTTTTTTGGATAGCGGCAATTTGTTCCAGTTTGATATTTTTCAGTTGTTCTTTACTGAATGCGGGCTTTTTAATAGTTTCTGCCAAAAGTGCAATAATATCTTTTGTATAGCGTGTATGTCCGTCTGCTGAAACTTGGAAAGAGAGAGTTCCGGACGATGCAGATAAATACAAATCTTTTTCTGAAAGACAGCGTGTGAGTTCTTCGTAGTCTTTTTTGCTGGTACCTTTGGTCAAAAGCTGAGCCGTGAGCGCCGGCAGGGCTTCTTTATTTTTTGTGTCCGCAAAAGGCAGGAGGCTTTCCCCTCCAAGATAGCGGATATCAACACTGACAAAAGGAATATGGCTGTCCTGAATGAGAACAATGGTTTTATTTTCCTGTTCTATGACTTCAATATCTTTCTGTGCCTGTTTGTCATTTTTTAACTCGTTATCTTGAGCTTTCCAATTCTTTTGAATAGCTGCAGCAAGATCTTTCTGATTTATTTCGGCTGATTCCGGAAGAACGCAGGAAAGGTTCAGCGCATTTGGCTGGATATAGCGATTAATCACCGTGTCAATATTCTCTTTACCGGTTAAATAAATTTGCTGTAAAGCGTTCTCTGCCAGCGGATCTGTGGGATTGCTGAAATAATTGTCACCATAATTGGTTGCAACACTTTGGATTGTTTCTGCTTTTTTCCAATAAAGATTTTCAAGCATAACCCGTACTTGTTCATATTCTGCATCTTTGAAGGTATCAGCAGAGAGTTTTGCCAGTGTTTTGCTTAGCTTATCAATAAACTGCGGAATATTTTTATCTTCCAGTTCCGCATAAATATTGAATTGTCCGACTGTACTGAAAAACATGGGATAGGCAGTAATACTGTCCGCAAGATGTTCTTTATAAATAAATTCCTGCTGCAAAAGGGCATTGTCGTCAAAACTGAGCAGCATGGAAAGCATAAGCAGAGCAGAGCTGTCAGGGCTTGCTTCATGGCAGGCAGGAAAACTCAAGTTGATATAACTTTTATTCCAATTTCCTTTTTCAATATTGATTTTTATGCCTTGTGCCATGCCTTGAATTTCTTCAGGAGAAAGGGGAATTTTGCTTTCGGAAATACCGGTGTTTTTGTACTGTCCGAAGCGTTTTTTTACTTCTGTAAGCACATTGTCTTTTTGGATATCGCCTGCCACAACAAGGAGCATATTATTTGGATTATAATTTGCTTTGATATAGTCTTTGATATCTTTGACCGTAATGGCATTCAATGTTTCTACTGTGCCGATGACAGGATTTGCATAGGGCGTGCCGTGCAGGGTTGAGGATGTGGAAAGGTGCAGAAGCTTGGTTTGGGGCATATCGCCGCGTTGGCGAAGTTCAGCAATAACAACTTGTCTTTCTTCATCTAATTGCTTTTGCCGAAGAAGCGGGTCAAAAGCAAGCCCCTGTATTGCTTCAAGGCTTAGCTTCCAGCTTTGGGAAGGCATATCATTATAATAGACCGTTCTGTCATAGGTTGTATAGGCATTTAAACTGCCGCCTGCATTTTCAACAATAAAATCAATGCCATGGGGGTGAGTTTTTGTGCCTTTAAAAACCATATGTTCAAGAACATGGGCAAGTCCCAAAGTTTTGGGATTTTCATTACTGGAACCGGTACGCACATAAAGACGGCTGGAAACAATAGGAAATCTGTGGTCTTCTTTTATCAGCACAGTCAAACCGTTTTCCAGTTGGCTGATAAAAGGGTATTCGTCATTTGCCTGTGCTGTTGGCAGGTGAAAAAGTAAAGTCAGGATAAGGGTATAAAGCGGTATATATTTTTTCATTTTTACTCCATAAATGATAAAGCCCTCAAAAGAGGGCTTGTTGTTATTTTTTTAATTCTTTTTGAATGTCAAACTCCACTTTGTTGAATTCCTGCATGATATCATTGGTTATATCAATTTCCGGATTATAGCTAGCAGTGTCGGTGGCTTGCAGGACAACATCGATGTTATGATTTTTTCTATAGGTATCAATAGTTTGCATAAGTTTTTCAGAAATGCTGTTAAAAAGGGTATCTTGTTGGTTTTGGATTTTTGTTTGCAGTTCATAGGCAGTTGCCTGCATTTCAGATTCTATATTTTGCAGCAGCTTTTCATCTTTTTTCTCTTCAGCCTGTTTTCTTTTTGTTTCCAGCCCGTCGAGTTGTTTTATGCCGTCATTTTGCAGTTTTTCAAAATAGTTAATGACAGCTTGTCCGTGGACGCTTTTTTCAAAAATACTATTTGTATCAACGACAGCAATGGGACCTGCCAATGCTGCACTGTGGAAAAATGCTAAACTGAGAATAACTGTACAAGCGATAAAAAGTCTTTTCATATCTGTTCCTTTAGAGATGTTTTTGTATATATAATGTCAATAGAGAAACTTGGCAATAGCTTATGAGCTTAAATTTTCTGTGACACGTCTCAAATATGTTCTTGTTTCGCCGGAGCGATAGGTTTGAGTCAGACTTCTGTATACTTCTTCAGCGCTCATGGCATTGATTGCACGGACAGCCTTTTCCTTTGTTTCACCAAAGTGACGAAGAACGGCTGCCGAACCTGCATTATAGGATGCAATAAGCAAATAGTTCATGGTATCGTGGTCTGTGATGCCGTTCAAATGATAGCGTTTGATGAGGTATAAGTATGCAGTTCCATAGTAAATATTATTTTCAGGGTGCATTAAATCCATGCCGGAAATTTCTTTTGTATGTTTGAAAAAGCGGTTTACTTCTGCACCGGCAGTGCTTGGCACAACCTGCATAAGTCCGTGTGCATTCTGCTTGCTGAGGGCATGGGTAACAAAATTGCTTTCCACTTGGATAATGCTCATGACCAAATCCCTGTCCAGACCAAACTTGTCAGCATAGCGGTTGACATAGGGGGCAATGGCCTTTTTGCGGTTGCTGAAGTTTTTGCCGGTGTTTTTGCGAAGTGTATGTTTGTCACGAAGCAAATAAGGTGAAAGAAGTTCTTGAGAGTTGTGACTGCTTGCCAGAATAAAATTTGGATTTGCTTTGATAGTTTTTTCAAGCACGCGGTACTTGGTGCTTGCTTTATGCGCTTGTTCCTTATCTTCAATCTTTACCAGTTCTTTTTGCTCTAACATTGCCGTATGTTGGTATATGTCGTCAATTTTATTGTTCATGGCAATAACACCGCTGGTTGGGAGCGTATCTGTTTTTCCTGTTTCATTTTTGAGCGGCAATAATTCGAGACTGTTTAAATTTAATGCACCAAAATGAGACTGCTCAGGTGTTTTTTCAATAAAACCCATAATAGGAATAAGAATCGCCGGAATAAGAAGAAGCACTGCAAGATGTTTTACTCTTGCGTGCGTAAGTATAGTGCGCAGGGTCCTTGCAGCCATACTTTCAATATATTGCATGGACTCATTGCTGGGCACTGTTATGGTATTGAATGGACAATTATACTTTTTATATAAGTTACT